>JBHLOJ010000046.1:3468-7787 GCA_048940605.1 Promethearchaeota archaeon | reverse complement strand
ACAGCCCAAAATTTAGAAGATTCAAGAATTGATCAAGCTATTTCTTTAATCGAAAAACGTCATATTGATGTGATTGAACAGATATTTGAAGAGGATTCTGAATATTATGTCAAAGCTAAAGACTGGATTGACGATAAATTAAGTGAGTTAGATGATGCATTTGCTGATATTAAAGAATTTGGATTAGAACCATATTATAGAGATTATGTACTTAGTTTTGGAGAGATATTATCAACTTATATTTTAAACCAATTTCTTCTAAGTAATCAACTAGACTCAATATATATTCCTGCAAATAAAATTATTATTACAAATGATGAATTTAATAACGCTTATCCCTTATACGATTTGACAAATTCTCGAGTTAATAACTTCTTAATCCCTCTTTTAGAGAATCCTAAAAAAGACACTATAATCTGTATAACTGGTTTTATTGGAAGAAATAAAATTGGATATATTACTACTTTAGGAAGGGGTGGTTCAGATTATACTGCCACAATATTAGCTCATTCTCTTTTTAGTATAGGAAAGGATAAGGATATTAAAGTTATTTTATGGAAAGATGTTGATGGTCTTCTTGCAATAAATCCTAAATTTGTTCCTGATTCTTCCCTTATAAAAAATTTAGATTATAATGAAGCAAAACATATTGCCAATTTTGGAGCAAAGATCCTTCATCCAAAATGTTTAGAGGCAATAGAAAAGTATAAAATACCATTAGAAATTAGAAATTTTGATAATCCCATAGGGAAGCAATTTACCGAAATTTCTGAACGTACAGATAAAGAACAAATAAAAGGTATTTCTGCTGTTGAGTTAGCAACTATTATCACGATAATTTCTGGAAGTTTAGTTGATGTACCTGGAGTTTTAGCAAAAATTTTTAAAACTATGAGTAAAAATAAAATAAGTGTTTCCTTAGTTGCCCAAAGCTCCTCTGAAATAAGTACTTCTTTTATTGTGAATGAAGAGGATTCAGAAAAAGCACTTCAAGCTTTAAATAATTCAACTTTTTTTTCGGAATTTTTTGATATAAAATGGGAAGAAGTTGCTGTAATAAACATTACTGGTTCAAAAATTCTTGAAACTAAGACGAAAGCAGAAATATTCAATGCTTTGGATAAAAAACACATTGATGTTAAAGCAATTTCTCAAAGTTATGATGAACTGAATTTATCCATTGTTATTAATAGAGAAAAGTTATCAGACGCAATAACCGTAATTCACGATGATTTATATGAAGAATTTGAATCTTAAATATAATTTATGATTATCATCTAAATTTTTCATTATTATCTAGAAACGAGTTATTTAGGATAAAGAAAAAGAAAACGAATAATAACTGCTAAATTCGTGAGTCTATAATTCGACGGGTTAATTCAGTAAAGGCTTCATCAACATTTACACCCGTTTTAGCAGATGTTTCAATATAGATACTCCCTTCATTTACTGCAAATGAACGAGCTTCATCTCTATCTATAACTAATCCAACATCCTCGATTAAGTCCGCTTTATTTCCAATAAATACAAAAGGAATATTTTCTCCAGCAAACTGGCGTATCTCCGTTAACCATTTCCTAGTTTCGGTGTAGGTTTGCTCTCGAGTTAAATCAAAAACTAAGAGGGCTCCGGCTGCTCCTTTGTAAAAAGTACTACGTATGAATTCAAATCGCTGTTGACCACCAATATCCCATATAGACAGAGTCGCTATTTCACCGGGTCTAAATTCTACATCTTTAGTTAAAATATCAACTCCCACAGTTAATTTATAGTTTGCTTGGAATCGGTTCTTTATAAAACGTTGTACGAGGGATGTTTTCCCAACAGCAGCAGCACCTGTGAGTAATACCTTTAGTTTAAAACTTGACATTAGGCTTCACTTACGTCGATTATTTTGATATTTTTTATAATTTTTAGTTTTGTATATAAATTAATTATAAAATTATGATATTTAATAATTTATTTAATTTATTAATACAAATTAAATTATAGATTTAATATATTAAAAATTTAAATATTTTTATATAAATTTAACCTGATTTTTAATCGTTCTAAACCTTATTTAGGCATTATAATGGTATATAAAAATTCTTAATTTCCTATTTCGATGAAATGCAAATCTTTTAAATCTTAATTATCTTTTTTGAATTTCTTCATATTCCCTCAAAGTAGGAAAATAATCAAGATTCAAGTGAGGAAAATACATAGCTTCAGCATATTCCTTTTGAAATTCCTCTTTAACCGCAATTTCGATGTATTGAATCTTTTTTAACAATTGTTCTGCTTTATGTCTTAAAGTTTTATTTATCAAGCAATATTGAGCCCCAATTCCTGCAGCATTCCCAATCTGAAATATTTTTTCATCAGGTATATCAGGAATCATTCCAATGAATTTAGCATTTTCTGAATTAATATAGTTCCCAAAGGCGCCTGCTAGAAAGATCTGTTTAATATTTAAGCTTTTAATACCCATATTTTCTAAAATAAGTCTTGTACCTGAAAAAAATGCTGCTTTTGCCATTTGAATTTGTCTTATATCATTTTGACTTATAGTTATATCTTTTCCTAAAGAGTTATCTTCTTTATTAACAATAATAAACTTGAAAGATTTATCGGTTTTGATCAATCTCTCATGATTAGTAAAATTTTTATTGAAATTACCACTTCTCGTGAGAATCTTAGATTTTAACATCTCTGCTACAGCATCTACTAAACCTGATCCGCAAATCCCAATCGGCTTTTTATTCTTAATCGTTGAATAAGTTACATCTAGATTATTAGGATCGATTTTTAGTGAATCAATTGCCCCAGCGGCGGCTCGCATACCATTACTAATATGAGCTCCCTCTAATGCAGAACCAGCAGCACATGACCCAACAGCTAAAACTTTCCGGTTTCCAATAATAATCTCTCCATTAGTTCCAATATCAATTGCTAAGGTGAGAGCGTTTTCTTTATATATATTTGAAGAAAGAATAACTCCAATGGTATCAGCTCCAACAAAACCAGATATAATTGGAGCAGTATAAACTGTTCCATTTTTTGCAATATTGAGGTTCAAATCTTTTCCTGGTATATTCAATCCTTTTTGAACAACAGGAACAAAAGGACTTAAACCAATATTAGTAGGATCTATTCCTAAAAATATGTGATGCATAACAGAATTCCCAACAATACTAGCTTCGTAAACTCGAGATGGTTCTATATTAGCTTTAGAACAAGTTTTTAAAAGAATTTCATTCAAGTCTTTTATTACTACTGAATTTAATAAATTAAGATTTTTTCTCTCATTTTTTATTAAAGTCAATCTGGTTATAACATCTTCTCCATAAGCTGTTTGGCTATTTAAATTAGAGTCAAGTGCATAAACCTTTCCATTATTAAGATTCATTAAATACCCAACTACGGTTGTTGTTCCTATATCAAAAGCAATTCCGAAATTATCCTCCACGGTGTTACCTGGTTCACAGGCGATTATAGTTTTATTATTCCATAAAGCAATGGTAATTTTATGGTTATTTTCTCTTAAAAGATCAGGCAAATCGTTCAATAAATCAAAATGGATATCAATTTGAATTTTTTTATCAAAATGTTTATTTGTAGAAATAAGTTTTTTAACAATCCTTTCAAAATCCGCTTGAGGGTCTTCTAGGGAGGCTTTATCAACTTCAAGATAATACTTCCTAACAGCAGGAAGTAAATTAACTCCCTTGTCAAGTCCAGCAGTGAGGATATTAAAATCTTCCAATATTAACTCATTTGGTAAAAATATCCGAAATTGTGGGGATTCTTTTTTCTCTAATGATTGAAATTTACCCTTATCTATCCTTGCTTGACATGCTAGGCGCCAACCTTTTTCGATATCAATTTCGTTTAAGAATTTTTTCTCTGCAGTGGTTGGTAGATTAAAAAATTCTTTACCTTTTTGAATTAATAACTTACATTTTCCACATGTACCTAAACCACCACATATGGATCTGATTGGAACACTTAAATCTGAAAGCAGATCATAAAGTGGTTTATCACTTGTTAATATTACCCTCCTTGAAATTGGTTCAAAATCAATAATGATCTTTTTATCTTCTAAATCCATATCCTACTTTTATAGATGTTTTATAATTTATCTCAAAATCTGAGTTCAATATTCATGTAAATTAATTAAAAATTAACGCATTCAGTAATTTAGTTAAAATAATTATAATAATATAAAAAATTTAATTACTTAGTTGGGATAATTTAAAGTAAGAATATTAAAAGTTAATTTTTAATGCAAATTACAATTAAACAGATTTTTTAAAAATGCAAAATCCAGAAGAGTT
>JBHLOJ010000046.1:0-3368 GCA_048940605.1 Promethearchaeota archaeon | reverse complement strand
AGAGAAAAAGCAGAATCTATAGCTCGATATAGATCTAGGAAGAAGCAGGAAGAAGAAATACAAAATCATGCTTTTTCTCATATAGATAAAGCTAAAGAATTTGAAAAAGAAAGAAAATTCGATAATGCAATAATGAATTATGAAAGTGCCATAGAGTTATTAAATTCTATTGGATGGGAGACGCAAACTCAAAAGATTAAAGTTATTATTGAAAAGCTTAAGAAAGACAAACAACAATTTGAAGACTTTCAAACTCAAAAAAAGCAAGCAGCTACAGATATTTTAAGCACAGCTGGAAAAGATATATCTATAGATAAGACAGATTCAGAATTAAAAAAGGCTAAATTAATTGAATTTGAAGAAAAAAAGAAACAAGAAGAAGAAATTCAAACTAAAGCATTTAATTTAATAGAACTTGGAAAAAAGTTTGAGAGAGAGAAAGATTATGATCAAGCTATACAAAAATTTGAACTAGCCATCGAATTATTCAAATCAATAGAATGGGATTCATATATACAACCTGTTTTTAATTTGATAGATGATATAAAGACAAAAAAGACACGAGAAAAAAGAGCAGAACAGTTAAAAGCAAAAAGAGAAAAAGATCATACAATTTTACAAAAGTCCATATCTATGAAGCAACAACAAGAAATTCAACAAACAGCTAGGGAATTAGAAACAAGGAGACGACAATTTGAAGAAGCGAGAGAAAATGAGGTAAAAAAAGAGAAAGAATTCTTTTTGATGCTAAGTAATGCTGATAGTATTTTACAATCCAAAAAATATGAGGAAGCGATAACTGAATATCAGAAAGCCTTAAAATACATAGAAAAAATGGGTCCTGGTT
The DNA here is from genome assembly GCA_048940605.1 of Promethearchaeota archaeon. Taxonomy (GTDB): domain Archaea; phylum Asgardarchaeota; class Lokiarchaeia; order Sigyniarchaeales; family SOKP01; genus Loki-b32. Next base: position 2,521 of record JBHLOJ010000046.1, on the reverse strand, counting down.
GGGAAACATATATTTCTAACATTAATAATACAATATCGAATGTACAAAAGATAAAAAATTCTCAACTAAAGAAAAAATATGACATACAACAGAAATTAGAAACAAGAGAAAAAGAGGAATTTGAGTTTCAAAAACAAATCGCGAATCAATTAGATAAAGAACGTAAGCAATTAAAACAAAAAGAAATTGTATTAAAGGATAAAGAAAAAGAAATTAAATATTTGGAACAACGTAAAAATGTAGCTTTTGTAGCATTAGATTCTGCAATAAATTATATAAACCAAAAAGATTATGATAATGCTATTTTAGCTTATCAAACTGCAAGCAATATATTTGCTGAAATTCAATGGAAAGATGAGATTTCCCTAATCGAAAATGCTATTTTTAAGGTTGAAGATTTACGCAGAAATCAGAAATTTTTAAAACAAAAAAGATTGCAAGAAGCAATAGAAAGAGAGAAAGAAGAGGAATCATTCCAAAAGCAGATTACTGAATTTTTAAAACAAGAACGTGAAAAAATTCAGAAAAGGGAAATAGAGTTAAAAGAACGAGATGAAGAACTAAAATATCGTGCTCAAAGAAGAGACGCAGGGTTTAAATTGCTTGAGCAAGCTCAAAATGAAGTAAATAACGGAAATTTTGATAAAGCTATTGAGATACTTCATTATGCCGCAAATTTCTTTGCTGAGGCTCAATGGCAAAATGAAATAAGTTTAATTCAAGATTCTATTATTGAAATTGAGAATAAAAGAAGAGAAGCAGACTTACAAGAACAAATAAGATTACAATCACAGCTTGAAAGAGAAAAACAAGAAAAAGAACTCCAAAAAAGAGTATCAAATGAAATAAGAACTCGTCAGGAGAAGTTAAAGAAAAAAGAGATTATAATTAGAGAACATGAAAAAGAACTTGAATATCGCGAAAGTAAGAAAAGAGAAGCGTTTGATTCATTAGATAAAGCACAAAAGTTAGTAGTCGTTAATGATTACGATTCTGTATTAGAGATTTATTATAAAGTCTTAAACATTTTTGCTCAAATTCAATGGAAAGACGAAATTCCATTATTAAGAGAAGCAATTCATGATATTGAAGAAAAGAGGAGGGACGAATTAGTATTTAAACAGAAAGAATTGCAAAAAGCGATTAATAAAGAAGTTAACGATAAAGCCTTTATCGAAAAAATAAAGTATCAGAGAGAAAGAGAAAAACAAGTGGCTCTTAGAGATTTAGAATTTAAAGAAAAACAAAAAGCTTTATCAGCTCAAATTTTAACTAAACAAAATGAAGCTTTTAAATTAATGGAAGGAGCAGAAAGCTTGGTTCAAATTCATGGATATGATGAAGCAATAGAAAATTATCAAAAAGCAATACAAATTCTAAAAGATATTGGTTGGGGATCTGACTATTTAAGATTATTAAATGACACAATTTCTACAATACAAGCTAAAAAATTGGAAGAGGAAAAATCAAAACAAGCTGATTTTGAATTAAAACTAGAACATCAGAAAACAGAGGAACAATTTCAGAATAAAATTTCGGAATATTTAAAAGCAGAACAAAATCGAATTAAAGTTAAGCAAATACAACTCCAAAAACGTGAAGAGATGCTAAAAAATGTAGAAATCCGTAAATTAGAAGCTTTTAAAATATTGGATACTGCAGAGAGTTTGTTAAAACAAGGTCAATATGATAAATCAATAGAACAATATAGACAAGCTGAATTAATTTTAAATGAAATTAGTTATCCATCTGAATTACTTAGAGAAATGGTCCAAAAAATTCAAGAAAAAAGAAGAGAAGAAGAATTAAATAAAATTAAAGAATTAGAATTGAGTTATAGGAAAGAACAGGAGGATTTAAGATTTCAACAACAGATTTCTGAAAGGGTAAGAATAGAACAAGAAAAAATGAGGGATAAACAGGAGAAACTTAGAAAAGAGGAAGAAATTAGGATAAAATCAGAAGAAAAGGAACAAGAAGCATTCGAATTCTTAGAAAAAGCACAAGAAAATATTTCTATTGGAGAATTTGATGAAGCAATTAAAAATTATAAAGAAGCATCAAAAATCTTTACAGAAATTCATTGGGATGATGAAATAAAGTTAATACAGAATTCAATTAGAGCAGTTGAGGATAAAAAACGTGAAGCTGAATTAAAAAAACAGAGAGAATTAGAAGAGGTTTTGGAGCAGGAGAAACTTGAAAAGGCATTCCAAGCTCAAATTGCTATAGATATTTCTAATCAGCGGGAAAAATTTAAACAAAGGGAAATTATTCTTAGGAAAAAGGGAGAAGAACTTGTTTTTCGTGAGGAACAGAAGAAAATTGCATTTAATATATTAGATGAAGCTCAAGAATTTCTCTCACAGGGAAACTATGATAATGCTCTCAAATTATATAATGATGCTATTAACATTTTTGCTCAAATACAATGGGTCGATGAAATTCCCATAATTCAAGAAGCCATAAATGATATTCAGAGAAGGAAAAGAGAAAATGTGTTAATTCAACAAAGAGAACT
>JBHLOJ010000003.1:58440-86466 GCA_048940605.1 Promethearchaeota archaeon | reverse complement strand
TCTATTTTAAAAGAATTCGAAGTTATCTAATAATGAATTATAAAAAGATCATTTTAATTTGTTCGCTATTTTTTCTATTAATTCCTATCACTAATGTTAAAGCATTCACTTATTCAGATTATATAAAAAATGGGAATTATGCCTTCTTTTTGTTTGATTTACAAGAAGGAAACAATACTCAAATCAGTTTAAATCATGAGGAGGATGGCAACTTCACCTTATTCCTCTTTAATAAACGACCTTCTAAATCGTATGTGAAAGATGATAAATCTCTTGATACTGATATATTCAGCAAATCGTCATTGGTTGATTTTAGTGTAGATGAGATTCCCTATATAAACTATAACGCTTCAGAAACCAAAATTTATTATATAGAAATTATTTTGGTTGGTGGAGGGCCAGATACTTATAATCTAACCGTCTTACCAGATGATTATACCGTAACGAGATATTATTTGCCAATTATCCCTGGGTTTAGATTAGAATTCGTACTACTTTCAATTATTTTAGCTTTAGGTGCTATAATCATACTTTCTAAGAAGAAAGTTTTGAGAAAAAATTCTTAGAATTTGTTATTATTAAATTCTCTCATTTATTTGTAAATATCCCTTTTATAAAGCCTTCAAGGAAAGGAAAATCCTTGAGTTCAATAACCTGGCTTGTCTGATTGGATTTATCTAAAGTCTGCATCATGGATGAATCTTTTTGAAAAGTCTCTGTGAAATTGTTTAATTTTTTTTGAGCTAAATATGATTGGCCCTTGAATAAATAACAAAATGAGAAATCTTTTATATTCCTCATAAGAACCGTATATTGGCCAAACTTAGCTCGATCCAAACCCTCGGAGAGAGCTTCATCACTAAATGAGGTAATTGCTGACAAAAACCCTCCGAATAACTCATCTTCGACTTTAACCTCGTCTGAAAAAGGATATGAAAATAGGAGGAACCCCCCTCCAGCTAATATTAGAAGTAACACCGGTTCTTCATCAATGAGATTGGGGGCATTCACGGCTCTTCTTCCTTGCATTAAGTCTAATGTATCGTCTAAAGATGCCAAATCTATTCTTTCTGACATCGTCAATTTTTTCTTTTTATAACTTTCCAATCCTTCTAACTGTTCCAATAGTCTATCGTGTTGATATGAGATATCTCTTGCCAGAAGTTGTAGGCTATGAGAATCAGCAATCTGTTGAGCCTCCGTTAGATATCGTCTGGCATCTCCCATATTTAGTCGAAGTAAGGATATGTTCCCGTTTAACAAGAGAGCATGAGCTCGCAATGAAAAGGAATTTGATCGTTCTGATTCTTTAATTAACTTATCAACTAACGGTTGAATGTCTTCAAGAATTTCTAAATCATTCGATGTTTTCAATTCCTGAAAATATAACTCGCAAAGTACTATCAAAATATTAGCGTAGATATATAATGGAGCTATAGCCCATGGAGTTACAACCATATACTCGAGAAGTTCCTTCGCAATTTTTTCAGCTTTAGCCCTATCTCTGACACGTGAATGTGATCCTAATACTCGTGCTAATGATAATCTATACCAATAGAAACTTTTTGGAATTTTATGTTTATCCAGATATTGATCGAATCGATTTAAATACTCTTGTGCTTCCTCAAAAGAATCTTTGTATAAGAATACTTTTATCAAACTATCATAACTATAACCGGACCACCAAATAGAGTTTCGGTATGTATGTTGTTCCATTTGTTTCAGACTTGTTTCAAAAGATCTAATTGCTTGATCTAGAACGCCTTTTTGAAAGTAAATGTCACCGATGCTATTATAAATTACTCCTCTAGCCAAATCGACCCCTTTCGTGCTTCCTTTATAAAGATCCAAGCTTTTTTTATGAGACTCTAATGCTAAATCTAATTCCCCTTTTGCTCCATAACACAACCCTAATATATGTAAATTATTAGGTATCATACCCGATGCAACAATATCATAATTCTCTAATATAGATAGACTTTTTTTGTGCTTTTCTATAGCTTTATCAAAATTTTGTTCCCAATAAAAGAAATAACCCTTCATAGCAGCTAATGAACCTTTTCTCAGGTTAACCTCGATGGAAGGTTCTTGCGTAATGGATTTCAGTAATTTCTCACTTAATAAAACATCTTTCCTTACTTCACTATCTAGGTCGTTATACTTACCTAGCAATAATAAGGTAAAGAATTTGCACACGATCGAATCGATTAAAAATAAATGTCTATTTTGGCTTTTATTTTCTTGATAATCTTGTTCTGCTATTCTAAGGCTTTCTTGAAGTTTCCCCAGGTTAAAAAATAATTGCCATTTAAGAAATCGACAATAATGTTTATCTTTTAGAGTTATATCCTCTAGCTTCTCAAAATTATTTATTATATGTGAAGCTTCCTCTTCTTTTCCATCATTTAAAAGTTTCAATACTCGTTCTAATTCTGGGTGCATAGAAATACGCATGAAATTTACCTACTTTTATTTGCTCCGATTAAAGATCTTAGATATCGGTTATAAATGCGAATTGAATTTCTTAAAACTATTATTTTTTTAAACTAATAGGTTTTTATGATTTTGCTGAAAATAAAGAAGAAAGTTTTCCTTAAAAGATTTTGGAAGAAATTTATACTAGAGAAATATCTGACATATTTAATTCCAAAAACGAGAGTTTCTTATAATTTTTAGTAATTTGTCAAGAGCTATTAAATTATATTTCCAATGTAATATTTGCTTTGCTTCCTTTTCATTGCACCATATATATTCCTCATGTTCATCACTTAATTTAACATTAAATATTCTGTCTATTTCAACACCAAAACAGATATCCCTCATCCATTTTCTACTTATTGGAGCTTTATAAGTAAAAGTATAATCCAAATCATGGATTTTTTCAATATCTTGAAATCCAGTCTCTTCAAAAACTTCCCTTTTAATTGTATCATAAGTGCTCTCACCTTCTTCAATTCCTCCACTTATAGGTTGCCAAAATCCACCTCTTTCTTTTGTTCTTTTTAAGATTAGCATTTTAAATTCTGGGTTTCTCGTGTATAGGATTACTTGAACATTAATTCTTTCAATCATTTACATTAGACTTAATTTTTAAAATAAAAAAAATGAATAAAATTGATTTTTATAGTAATATTAAACTTAAAATATTAAATTTTTTTGTAGAATCGAATTTTAGACCCATAACTAACAATGGGGAAATCCTTTGGTTGTAATCCTCATTTATATGGATTTGAAGATTATCATAATCCTACATAAAATGACTGAATTCGCCGCATGTCCCTTTTAAATAACCTTAAATTCAATTCTACAATTGTCTATATATCAAAATATTAATTAATCAAAAAAAAGTGATATAAATTTCATTTGACGAGTTAAGTAAAAAATTAGCCGAATTTATGAAAGAAACTGAGGAAATCGAACTTACTGACGTGGATTTGTTTGCTGAATACCTTGAATTCCAAATGTTACCTGGCCTTGTGGCTTCCGCCGCTCAAGCAGTCCTACCGGGAGTTCCTGGAAAAGCTGAATGGACCCCCGCAAAATTTTCACTTGATTTAAACTTCCCTGGAAAAATACAAGAAATAGAATTTGTTCGTACTAATGGAAAAAGAGCTATAATCGGTGGAGAAGTTGTTCCTCCTTTCTTTAATTTTCTGGGATTAGCTAAAAGGAATCCAAATCCCCCATTAGTCACTTATGACGTGTTTGATATGGGCGCGAAGATGATGCTTCCTAAACCAATTAAGGAAGAATATGGTGATGTATTAGCAGATCCAGCAGAATGGGCTAAATTTGCGGTAAATAAGTTTGGAGCTGAATGCATCACTTTTCATTCGCTCTCAATAGATCCTGCTATGGGAGACGTTCCAGTTTCGCAATCTAGAAGATTTCTTGAAGATATACTTCAAGCTGTTGATGTTCCTGTCATTATTGGATGTTCTGGAAATAAGAAAAAAGATGTAGAGTTGTTCGAAGTTACAGCAGCAGCTACCGAAAGCGAAGTGCTCATGTTGTCAGCAGCAGATAAGGCTACATGGGAAGAAGTAATTCCTCTCGCAGTTAAATATGATCACAATTGTTTATTATGGACTAGTTTAGATCTAAACAATCAAATTAAAATGAATAAAGATGCTCTCGAATTAGGGTTACCTCCCAACAGAATAGTGATGGACCCCACATGCGCTACTTTGGGATATGGAATGGAGTACAGCTTCAGTATTTACCAACGTATGCGAATAGCAGGTTTATTAGGTGAAACCGATCTTGCTTATCCAATCAGCGGAGGAACCACTAACGCATGGGGAGCGAGAGAAGCTTGGATGTCAGAAAAGCAAGTACCTGAATGGGGGTTACGCCAATATAGGGGGCCTATGTGGGAAATTATCAATGCTCTTTGCTTAAGCCTCGTGGGATTAGATTTGGCAATGATGTTTCATCCAATTGCCGCTAAGCATGTAAAAGGAATAACAGCTAATTTCTTTGAGGCTGTACCTAAGGAATTAGAAGTAAAAGGTTATACCGATTGGGTTAATGCTAATCTAAAGCGTTAAGGAGCTATTTTTTTAACTTCTTCTTTTTTACCTTTTTTCCAAATTCGTTAATTTTGTCATATAGCTTATTTTTAAATTTTTTAACCACATATATTAAATCATATTAAGCTTTTATAATCAATAGGTAATAGACATGGAAATAACTTTTTTAGGTACATCAGGCGGAATTCTAACAGCAGCGAGAAGTTATCCCTCAATCTTGATAGATCGAACCCTTCTACTCGATTGTGGAGATGGAACTACTCAAAGATTAATGCAATTGAATGCTTTATCTAGTGTTAATACAATCTGTTTATCTCATTTGCATGGAGACCATTTCATGGGAATAACATCTCTTCTCTGGTATTATATGTTCATTAACCGCAAAGTTCATTTGACAATTATCGGACCGTCCCCTATAAAGGAAGCTGTAGTAAAATTGCTTGAGTTACAAAGTATCCCACCAGATTTTTTAGTTAAATTGCCATTTAAACTCCAATTTAAAGAACTAACAGCATCTGATGATGTATTTGAAGTTCAAGGTGGGTACAAAATAAAATATGCAGAGATGGATCATACAGCTCCAGCATTTGCATATCGCATAGAAAAAAATGGTGAGTCTGTCTGTTATTCTGGAGACTCGAGACCCACCCAAAATTTAATCGAATTAGCTGAGAAAAGTAATATTTTTATATGTGAAGCTACGTTTTCAGATGATCAGAAGGAAATTGCATATCAATATGGTCATTGTACTCCAATCGATGCTGCAAAAATGGCTAGGGATGCTGGATGTGAAAAATTAGTATTAACTCATATCTCACCCCCCTTCGCAAAGACAGTAAACCAGTCAATCGATCGTTTAAAGGATACTTTTGATAAAGAAATTTTGATTGCGGAAGATTTAATGACCTTAAAAACCGTCAGAAATGATTAGGAATTTTGGATTTTGAGATATTAAAATTAAGATAAACTGAATGTATTAATCGTTATATAATTATTGAATTAAAAACTTTTTACTTATTCATTCGATATACTATTACTATTAAGGTGGATTTATATCTGGGATAGCTTCTGTAGCAGGCTTACCCTCTATGCCCCAATGAGCTTTTGGGACTTCATGGACAAGAACCTCTACTGCTCTGGCTGGAATACCCATATCGACAAAAACTTTCGTTATTCCTGATATTATTTGTTTAACGATTTCTTCGCTGACCCCTTTCCACATATTCACATGAATTACTGGCATATACCAATCACCTCATTCTTATATTAATTCGTTAAAAAAAAAATTAAATTAAGATCTTAAATTATAAACATTTCAATATTTCCCATCTATATATAATTTATTTTTAAGATTTAATTAAAAAACAGATTTTATTTTCAAAATGAAGATTGTAGTTAAAGATGTTTATGTGGTAAAACCTTATGATCCCTATGTTTTTGATTGTTGTGTTTACCTCATAGATACAAAAAGTGATGATGGGTTAATTTTGATTGATGCGGGTATCAATTTTGAACCAATTCAAGAAATTGTAAAGGATGGTTTCAAATTAGAAGATATAAAGCATTGTCTTATAACTCATGGGCATTTGGATCATTTTGGAGTTTGTTTTAAGCTGAAAGAATATAATAAAGACATTCAATTCTACGCACACAAGCTAGATGCTGAGAGAATAGAAAATAAGCCAACAGAACCACCTCCAAATCAAATTTTTGCTGATTTTGAATATGAACCGGTAAAAATAACGAAGAAAATTAGAAAAGATAATGAGATCTTAAAGTTTGGGCAACTTGAATTTAGGTGTATTCACATTCCAGGACATACACCAGGATCTGTGGCATACTTTCTAGAAATCGGAGATAAAAAGATTCTTTTTGCTGGGGATATTCCTGGAATTGCGATAAATATAGGCGATGGAGATTTAGATCAATACATTAGATCAATGGAGAAATTACTTGCTCTACAGATTGACATTATGTGTGAGGGACACGAGGATATAAGTCAACCTGCGGAAAAAGTATCAAAATTCATCAAAGGCTATCTGAATTTTAATAAGGATCTTAACTCCGTGGTTTTAGAAAATCCATATGACACAAAAACCTTATTAAGTTTAGCTTTACAATCATATGAACTTGGTTGGTATAGCTCTGTTGTAGACTTTTGTAATTATTTATTAGAGCTCGATCCTAAAAATCCAGATGCTCCCCAATTACTCGAGAAAACTAAAATACATAATCCACCTCTTATCGAATTCATAAAAACGCTTATTAAAGAAAATTATAAAGGAGACAAATAAAAAAATAATACAATCAAAATAAAAATTTTCTTCTCGATATATCTGAAATAATTTAATGGCTTAATACTGTCTTTTAATAAAAAAAGAATAAAAATATTTTAATAATTATTTTGGTGAATTATGTATCATTATACTGCCACCACCAATTTCCGTAGTCCCATCTAACTCTTCATTGTCAGTATCTCCCAATCCGTTGTCATATATAATTATTTCTTCACCTGTTTCCTCGTTTTCTATCCATATCTTAATCCTGAAACTGTCGGCAGCACCTCCACCAACTAATTCTCCATCAATTGCGGTAAGGATGAAATTATATGAACCTTCACCATTAATTGTTCCAATGCCCTTGAAAATCGCCTTTGCTCCTGCAATTGTCAACCAATCATAAGTATCCGAGTGAAAATTCAAATCTCCTGCGTGGAACATGAACTCAGTATTTCCCGTGGGTATTCGAATTCCTTTGTTGTACCTTGCTACAAACCCGAAGTTTGCTATACCACATAAACCAGGATCTGCTGGATATGCATCCTCAGGGGAATCTATCCAACCCCCTCCTGTGACAAAACCTTGTGAAGGGTCATAAACGATGATATATTGTGAACATACCGCTGTTTCACTCTCACCAACGGAATCTTCAATAGTAAGAGTGACAATATATACTCCAGGTTCGTTGTATATATGGGAACCAATAACTATATCATTTGTTTGATCCACAGTGCCTTCTGAGGTTGTATCATCTCCCCAGTCCCATGTGGCGTTGTGGGTTTCATCAAGATCTAGATCGGTGAAATCACCAGTTATATCACAAGAAGTTCCTAAAACGAGAGGTTCTATTGGTCCTGTAAATGTAATCTCTGCATCTCTAAAAACGAACCTCTTCACTATGGTGGACTTGTAAGTGTTATCTGTGACATTAATAATTATTGCATTTTTACCCAACTCAAGATCTTCTACCATAGTGTTGAAAGTAACCTCATTTGGATCATCTGGATTGTAGGTTGAGGTGAACTCTATTTCTACGCCGTTGACTGTTACATTCAGCACACCTGAGTCATCTGTTGCTGTTCCTTCAACATAAACGCTAGATCCCCAGATCTGTTCAGAACTCCCTGGTTGCGAAATATAAACTGTGGGGGCGTAAATATCCTTTCTAATAACGTCACCAGGCTTTGCAGTTACGGGAGGTTCACCGGGTACCGGATCCTCTACTTCTTGCACAACTGTACCAATCGTATCCGAATTACCCTCATCTAAAGGTACATTTTCAAAAGACTGTTCTAATAAGATTTCACCCACCGCACTAGTGAACAATTGCAAAGAATAAGTGGTATCCTCAGTCGCTGTTATTTCGATAGTATAGGTTCCAGTTATAGGTGCTTCGGGGTCGATTGCTATGAGGATCATTATACTAGCCTCTCCAGGATCCCATTCTTCATTTTCTATATAGAACGCATTCAAACCAATCTCATTGACATCAGCAGTAATTATTCGTCCATAAGGATCCACAGCATGGATAATTACTGGAGATCCACCATGTCCTATCATCCAAGCATCAGCGTACGGAAGTGGTCCATACTGCTCTGGAATTGAAGGATCCATAAGTGGATAGTAATCAACCTCTTCATGTGGTAGCTGAGTATCACCTATATAATCTCCAGCTATTCTTCCACCACTCCCATCATCTTCTCCCCAATAATTACTCCAGAAATTTCCGATTTCATTATCAGCGTCATACCAAAAATTAGTACCAGGATATACATCTGCAATTTGGAACCCATTATTGATTAAAAGATTACGATAAATATAATTCGAAGTAAAATTCACAGCAACACCAACGTTATTTCTAGTGATGATATTATTAGTAACTTCATTTTGCGTTGAGGAAAGTAAAATACCTGTATTAAGATTATCAGATATATAATTTACTGAGATCTCATTTTGCTCACCACCATAAATTGCTATCCCATCGAAAAATCCTTGAACTGTAAGATTTTTTACTGATACATAATTCTGATTAATGATTATAACTCCAGTTCCACTTCCACTCCCTATAATTTTATGTCCATTGCCATTAAGCGTAATTGCATCCTCAACGATTTCAAAACCAGCATTCACCCCAAAATATATATCTGAAGTTAGTGTAAAATCACTTGAGACTTGAATCGTTCCAGAAGTCAGTTGTAACATCAAGTATTGAATATACGTAATTCCGGTGTCCCAATCCGTCATTGTAACCCACAACCAGGGGGGACCAAATGGATCTCCGAGTGTACCTCCCGGACTCACATCCCAATCCCATCCATCATTTGAGTCTAATCTTTTTCTGAATTCGAATCGATAATAATTACCATCAATTACACCCATCCCTTCCATATCGTTTTGACCTGAAACTTCTGTATCTAGATACCAAAGATATCCATCAAAACCATACCTGTCGTCTGTCCATCCACCTATCCCTACACTTGCACCATCACTTTGAGTACGTGGATTCCCGAAAAAACCGGAGGAACCTATACCTGCCACCTCTGGTGGATTTTCCGGTCCAAGCCATTCAATTTCATATAACCCATAAAGCCATTCACCATCATTTTTGAAGCGAATGGTGGGCACTTTATTACTTCGAAAATGAAATGGGGTTGGCCATCCTCCTGCCCGGTATAGGGGTATATCATACGGGATGGCATCTGTCCACTCTCCCAAAGATATAATTCCATCCAAAGTCACCCCATTCGTGAGCCAATTACTGATTATATGACGTCTGCTTAGCTGTAGTGAAATATAATGGTCATAAATTGACTGGGATTCAACATCAAATAAATGAACTATTACGTGGTCTATTCTGGACGCCCAATTCCCTTCTGGACTTCCAAAACCCTCTCCTGGCCAAAGACTCCAATCCTGACCATCTGCAGAATCCAGCATTTTTCTAAATTCAAACCGATAGTATAAACTATCAGAAGAGCTACCCGTCCCTTCTACATGATTTAATGCATCATCTTGCCAATAGACTCCATTCCAACCATATCTGTCCATAGTCCCTCCACTTAATCCTACCCATCCACTATCACTATAAGTCCAATACCACCAAAAAAATCCAATTACCGCATATTCAGGCTTGCTCTCCAGCTGAGATTTTGGAATTTCATAGAGCATATAAAGCCAATCTTCATCATTTTTAAAACGAATAGTAAGCTCTTTACCACTTACTTCGGTTTGTGGATTTGGCCATCCCCAAGTATGATTAAGAGCTACTGTATAGGCAATACTCTCGTCCCATTCTCCTGCTGACATAATTCCATCCAAAGTAACTTCATTAACAAGCCAGTTGCTTTTTACATGGGTAACTAATACGTATACAGAATAAAACCATACTTTATCAAGAGGATTTGATTGATACCCACCAAATCTATTGTTAAAGGCATCGTAATTTCGTGCTACAAACAACCAACACCATGGAAAAACTTCTTCCACCAATCTTCGTTGAATATCATCGTAGAGAGATTCTCTAACACCTGGATCCAATTCAGATTCAGCGCTGTCAATCCATCCTTGCACAGTAGCATCATTAACCTGAGCCAAATTCCAATTACCATCACTAGAGAATAAAGGATTAATATAATCATATGGATCATTGTAATCAGCAACCCAACCAGTATAAAAGAGTTCCAGCAAATCTTTATCTTCTGTAGCTCTTCTCAAGAACTCTTCCCAAGTGATAATCTCCTCTAGGACAATTACACCAATTTTTTCAAGATTTTCTTGCAGTATATTTTTAATAACCATCCGAGGATCGTCGGGTTGCCACCAATATGAAAAGTTATAAACTGCAAGAGGATTAGTGTTTGCTCTATTTATCCAGCCTTGGTCATCATACAAACCTGGTAGACTAGAATACATTCCAGAATCAATTAAAGCCTCCCTTGCTGTTATGATGTTTGTTTGCGGAACGTTAAAACCCCAATTGAAATATCTAATGCCCAATGGAATAGGTGATTTCAATCTTACAGCCTCACCATTCATGAGTTCTTCAATAATGCGATAATAATCAACAGCATACGATATAGCCTTTCTCATATATACAGGAATTAGTTGATTATTCATTCCAAGATACCTTATTGTTGCATCTGAATGTGAACCTCCTAAAGTAATCTCTAAATTATCTCTAAGTTCTTGAAGTTTAGTTCTATCTGGAATATTTATAAAGTCAACTTCCCCATCTAGTAGAGCTTGAGTTCTATCTTGGCTATCTGGAATAATGGAGAATATTAATTCATCGATATCTGCAGCACCTCTCCAGTAGTTATCATATTTTTGAAACCTTACCTCTACATTTTCAATATATTCATTGTATTCAAATGGTCCTGTTCCAACCAATTCTCCAGTCAATAAATCAATATAATCCTCTGCTGGAGTTGAGAGAGGGGACATAATTCCAGATCCACTTACACACAGTAGGGCTTCAAAGGGAGCGAATTTTCTGTTTAAAACAAATTGTATATGAGTAGAGTTATAGATGTTAACCGAATTGATTATAGGTGTCCCATCAGGCCAACTATATAAAGAAGAGAGTTGGCTTGGTTCTGCATGGGAATTCATTAAATAGTTTAATCTATCAAAATTCCATATTACTGCACTTTTGTCAAACATTGACCCATCATGAAACGTTACCCCTTCTCTAATTGGAACAAAGTATCTTAAACCATCCACTGACCATGTACCGTAACCTGATGCGAGCCTTGGGATGATATTGAGTTCTGGACTTGATAAATCATAGGCGAACAACGTTTCTATGACCTGATCAATAACATTCCAAGAATCATAATCCCACGCATTATGAGGATCTAAATCATGTGGTCCAGCATCTGTGCCAAATTTGAATGTTACATGTGAACTCGAAGTTTTTGGGGTTATGATTTCTTCTACTTTTTTATTAATTTTTTTAATTTCTACTGGAGAATAAAAAAAAATTCCAATAATTAGCGTAATCAATAAAAAAATTGCAATTCTATTTTTTTTCATTTTCAAGTGCTTCCTTTTCTAAATATTTTAGATTTTTCTCACAAATTAGAATTTCTGAGAAATAATCGATTTTTTTGGATTAATGATCAATTATGAACACTAGAATTATAAACTTAACCTAAAATTTAACAAATATGTAAAAACAATTATTTATTTCAAAATTCACTTTATTGGACTATATTTCTTATAGATAAAGATTTCAAAAAATATTATTCTAAAAAAAGTCTTTTAAGGTAATCATACTTCTTTTTATTTAACTTCCATTTATCAAGAAATTAATCCAATGCCAGGATTAGTTAATGAAAAATTAGAAAATATGAACCAGTTTTTTATCGAAGGTTTATACTTAAAAACTAGTGACTCTATAGTTGATTTTGAACAAAGAGAAGATCTTACCCCTAAAGATCGATTATCTTGTTATCTTCTCAAGAGTAACCTTTATTACGAGCTTGGTGAACACACTGATGCTCTTAAATTCGCTGAACAGGCATGCAGTTTGAGCCAAGAACTAGGATTTAAAACTTTATTGATCGATAGTTATATTTCCAAAACCTGGGCTTTATTGGAGTTAAGAGATTTTGAATTAGTTTCGGAGTCAATTTTAAAAGCTGAGGAATTGCTCAAGAATCTTACTATAGAACCACAGTCAGAGTTTGCAAAAAGAGATGCTCTTTTGAAATTAATCAAAAGTGCATTTTGTGTTTATAAAAGTGGCAACATAGATAAAGCTTTGGAATATGGGGGACAAGGTCTAAAAATATCAGAGCAATATGACAACAAAAAGGAACTCGCGCTAGCTTTGCAACTTAATAGTTTATATTATTTAATAGCTGGTAATTTGGATCTATCGTTGGAATATCTAGAGGGATGTCTAAAAGTTCAGAAAACTTACCGTAAACGTGATGACTGGTTGATCTTTAAAGATCTTGGCGTAGTACATGCCCAAAAAGGTGAGTTAGATCTTGCCATTGAGTATACTAAGCGAAGTTTAGCACTTACTGAAGAAATAGGCAATAAAAATTTCATCGGACAATGCATCAACAATTTAGCATTAATGTATCGACAAAAGGGGAATTTAGATCTTGCTATGGAAGCTCTTGAGCGAAATATTATGATTTGGGAAGAACTTGACAATAAAAGAAATTTAATAGGGGGTTTAGATTCTCTTTTTATTGTTTCCTTAGATGTTAATTCTCTTAAACAAGCACAGCAGCATTTACTGCGCATGCAGCAAATAAACGAACAAGTAAAGGATAAGGGCTACAGTGTAGCATGTCGTGTAAATAATGCATTAATGCTAAAAGTTAGTCCAAATTCTCTCGACCAAGAAAAAGCTAAAGAAATCCTTCAGCAGGTTGTTGAAGAGGAAATAATTAATTGGGAATTCACTGAGCGTGCACTCCTTCACTTATGCGATATTTTCTTACAACAACTTCAAACATACGAAAACCAAGAAGTATTGAGCGAAATTAATCTCCTAATCAATAAGTTAGAAGATTTTGCTGAATCTCAACACTCCTTTCGCTTGTTGGCAGAAACCAATCTCCTACGTGGTAAGTTTGCATTAATTAGGATGAATATGGGACATGCGAGACAATTTTTAACTAGTGCTCAGAAAATAGCTGATGAACATGGGCTTCACTTACTAGCTAGGACAATTTCAAGCGAACATGATAAATTATTAGAACAGCTAGAAGAATGGGAACAATTCCGAAAAGCTAAAGCAACTGTATCAGAACGATTAAAAGTCGTTGAAATTGATAAAACTCTAAAGCATATGATGGGTAAAAAAATGATGGAGCCACCAGATATGGTTGAAGAAGATCCTATATTACTTATAATCATGGATGAAGGCGGGAATGCCTATCTTAACCATACTTTTAAAAAGCATTGGGATCACAGCGACCTCTTTAGCCAGTTTATGTCAGCTTTTAATTCTTTCAGTTCTGAGGTCTTCTCAAAAACTATTGATCGTATTAAAATTGGGGAGAATATTATCTCAGTAAATCCGGTTGAACAATTTCTTGCTTGCTATGTGAGTAAGGGACAGTCATATCCCGCTATAAAGAAACTTAAAAAATTCTCAGATTCAATCAAAACTAAATCAGAGATCTGGGAAAAATTAAATAATGCAGCTAAGACTCACCAAGAACTACTTATAAAGGATCTACCTTTACTTGAAGCAGTTATAAACGATATTTTCGTTCATTAATAATAATAATTATCTCTACAAAGATCAAAGAAATTGCGTTTTTAAGAAAACTAGATTAGATTTTTCTTTAACTTTTCTGCTTCCTCTTTTATATCAGCACTTTCATACCATTCATTAATTTCACTTAAATCCTCAGTTGGATATGAATATGAATGGTCTAAATCAGGATATTCACTACTAATTATCTCATTCTTATAAGCGTTTAACGCATTTCTAATGTTTTCTCCAATCTGACCAAAATGTTTGACAAATTTTGGTTTAAATTCCGTGAAAATTCCTAACATATCATAAATAATGATAATTTGGCCATCGCAATATTGTCCGGCTCCGATACCAATAGTTGGGATTTCAATTGTTTCTGTTACCATTTTAGCAATCTGCCATGGAATACCTTCTAAAACAATAGAAAACACTCCAGCATTTTGTAAATTTATTGCATCCATAATTAATTTCTTTGCAGCATCAAGAGTCCTAGCTTGGACTAAATGTCCTCCAAATCTATAGACTTTCTGTGGAGTAAGTCCAATATGTCCCATTACTTCTATGTCAGCATCAATTATAGCTTTTATCGTAGTTAAAATTTCTGTACCTCCTTCTACTTTAACCGCTTCAGCACCTCCCTCTTGAATAAATCTTCCTGCATTATACACAGCATCTTTGATATCAATTTTATAAGAAAGAAAAGGCATATCACCAACTAATAACGCATTTGATACTCCTCTGGAAACAGCTTTAGTATGATGGATCATCTCGTCCATCGTGACTGCTAATGTGTTTTCATGACCCAGAATTACCTGTGAAAGTGAATCTCCTACGAGAATTAAATCAAATCCGCATTCATCGACGATTTTTCCAATCGAATAGTCATAAGCTGTTATGGTAACTATTTTCTCTCCCTTATGCTTTTTTTCAATTATTTTTTTTGTGGTCATTTTCTGTAAGGACATAGATTAAAACAACCTCATTATTATGGAAAGTTTATTATTGTTTACTCTTTCTTTTTTAAAATAATATATAGATTTGGTATAAATTATATAAATTTCTAATAAATTTGGATTTAGAAATCTGGTTCATATTAAAATTTTACTAAAAAGTGTAATATAATTTAGTTTTCTATGCATTTCCATGAATCAACAAGTAATTGATATTCAAAGTATTTATCGGTAATTTTGGATCTTGGATTTTTATGTTTGCTTTCAATTTTAATCAATTTACCTGTTGCTTCTAACTTTTCTTTACATGAAATATCGTCTTTAGAATATATTACTATTTGGTGCCCATCATCCAAATCGAAATAATTTATATATGGGTGAGAATCAGCAAACATAGTAATATGTTGCCATATTTCCTTAGCAATTCTCCCGATGATTTTAACTTTTTTTTCTAAATTATTTTCAAAATCAAAGTAATTAGTGATATCAACCATAATTGTGTTAAATAAAGTAACCTTCACTTATGATATAATTTATTATAAAGTGAGATTGTTCTTAATACTCGCGTATATAAGGGTGATTCAATTGGATGATAAAAAAGTTGCCAAATTTTGGAACGAAAATGCTGAAAACTGGACTAAACTTGCAAGAATGGGATATGATTTATTAAGGGATTTAATAAATTCTCCTGCTTTTTTCAAAATGATACCCGATATTTCAAATTTAAAAGGGCTTGATATTGGTTGTGGAGAAGGGTATAACACTAGAATTGCAGCTAAAACGGGAGCAGTAATGACTGCAATAGATATATCAAAAGTGTTTATCGAGTATGCAAAAGAAACTGAACAGAAAGAACCATTAGGAATAAAGTACAAAGTTGCTAGTGGCACAGACCTTCCTTTTACAGAAAACTATTTTGATTTTGCTATGGCAACAATGAGTATTATGGATATAGGTGAGAGTGAAAAAGCATTATCAGAAGTGTTTAGGGTAATAAAACAGGGGGGATTCTTCCAATTTTCTATATCTCATCCTTTCACTGCAAATAGTGGTTTTGAATGGATTAGAAATGAAGATGGTAAAAAAATTGGTTTCATTATAAGAAATTATTTTAAACAATTTAACGGAGAAATTGATGAATGGATATTTGGCGCAGCTCCAAAAGAAATTAGTGAAAAAATGAGAAAATTCAAAATCCCACGTTTTACGAGAACATTATCTGATTGGCTAAACTTACTTATAGAAAAAGGATTCATTTTAGAAGAATTTTGTGAGCCTTATGCTGATGATGAAACTTTAAAGAAATATCCTCAGGAATATGATAGTCGAATTATCCCGTATTTCCTTATAATTCGATGCAGGAAACCAAATAAATAATTATAAGATGATTATTTCCCTATTCATGTAGAATATCTTTTTTAAATTCATAAATAGTTGAACCAAAGAAATCACCCGTTTTGCCCGTCTCTTTAAAGCCATGTTTTTCATAGAAGTTTTGAGCTCTTTTTAAAATCTCTGTAGTATCCAATGTTAAAAATGTACAACCTTGAGAAAGAGCGTCATTTTCTACTTGTTTTAGTAGATCAGTAGCAGGACTGTTTTTACCTTGAAATTTAGGATGTACCGCCATTCCACGAATATGTCCCTCCTTTTCACTAATTCTTTTCCATCCGACTGTTCCTATTATTTTATTGTTTTGAATCACTGCTACAAATAAAGTCATATTTTTTAACCGCTCTAAAGCGACATTTTCAGACATGACAGTATCAGTAAAACCTTCTGGGGAATAAAAATCTCGAAATTCTTCAAAAGCAGCCAAAATAACTTCATGAATCCCCCTAGCATCTTCAGGTTGGGCTTTCCGAATTATATATTCCCGTTTCATAAATAGAATCTTAAACTAAAATTAATATAATAGTTGAGTTTGAAGTGGATAAGTACCCCATTTTCTTATTGCTTTTGGTATTGCCAGAATGTTGTTAAGTGAAACACCCCATGGTAGACAGCAGATTGGACCAACAGCATATCTACCTCCCTGTGCTAAATGTCTAATGTTTTCCTTTACTTTTTCTTCGACCTCTAAAGGAGTACCATTTAATAACTCCCTACTCACATCTATATTTGCTCCAATTATAGTTGTATTAGGATGATTTTCCTTAAATTTCACCCAATATTCAATATCTAGAGGGTGTGAGCCGTTGATAGCCGATATTTCAAGATTATTACAGATCTCATCAAAATATGGTGTAGTCCCACAGTTATGAAGTACAATTGGAACTTTTGTTTCATTCTGTAATCTTTTTATAAATTGTCCCTCATACTTCATTGCATCCTCAAAACTCATCATGTGTTTATTAAAAGCATATCCTGTAAAAAATATATTTCCACTTGGACCTACTCTTTCATTATAGAAGTTGAATAAATCCATCTGAGATTGATATACTTTTTCACATAATTGTAGTAATAATTCTGGATTCTTTCTCATATCTCTATAAACCTGTGGACCTCTCAATTGCTGAACTACAGACCAGATACCAAGGGCACAACTCGGTTGAAATTTAATTTTTTCTCTTAAAAAATTAATAGCAGAATAGCAAGTATCCCATAGCGATATCTTACTATGATCCGGGATCTCTAATTTCTCTATATCCTCTTCAGTTTTACAGATCGCACCTTGTTTAGCCATAAATACCTTATAATCAAACCATTTTATTACATCTTCTTTATTATTAGCTTCTGCAAAAGCTAAAGCTTCAGCAGGACCTGCATAAGCAGTGGGTATAGCAATAGTATCAGCTTTTAAAAACTCATAAGTTTGAATAGCAGCATTTCCATATGTCTTAGGTGAAGATACGAGTTCTCGAAACGTTTTTCCTGAGATACGGCAGATCATTTCTTCACATGCGAGAGGGAAAAATGGTACACGATCAATATTAGGGGATCCTATAAAAGTTCCCAATAATCTCATCCTAGATGCTTCCCAATCATGAGGCAATTTAATTAACCTCCATTAGATCTTTTATTAATTTTACACCTTCCCATCCATCTTTCGCCCAACCATCAGCACCAATATGTTTACAAGATTCCTCAGAGAGTATCCCTCCACCCACTACTACTTTAGCCTTAATCCCCTTTCTTTTAAGCATAGTAACGGTTTCTATCATTTTAGAAATCGTCATGGTTAACAATCCACTTATTCCAATAATATCTGGATTCTCATTCATGGCTACTTCTACAAATGTTTCGGGCGGGACGTCTACTCCTAAATCTATTACATCAAATCCTTGACCTTTCAATAGAGCGATAACAAGAGTTTTACCTATATCATGAATGTCTCCCTCAGGTGTACCAATTAGGATCTTTCCAAGTGATTTATGCTTTCCCTCTATTAATTTCGGTTTAATAACATCCATGCAATCGATCATAGCATCAGCAGCTAAAAGCAGATCTGCTAGGAAGTATTCTCCTTCTTCGTATTTCAAACCAACATCTTCAGCACCCTGAATTATAGCTTCATTTAATAATTGTTTTGGATCTATATTCGCGTCAATTGCTTGATGCATAAAATCTAATGCCTCTTCTGACTTACCTTTGACTATGCTAATTTTCAACTTTTCTAAAATTTCATTGTCTTTCAATATTTCTCTACTCGCTAATGACCATTAAGCAAGAATAAAGCACTTTTCCCAAATATTACTCTTATTAAAGCGAATTTTCATAAAAGGTTTACTAATAATAAAATAACTAAAAAAAGGTTATTGCTTCTCGATTTTTATATAGTAATTTTCTCCATCAACCTTGAAGTCTAATAATTTCTGCTTATGTTTTTCTATATATCTTTTGATATTCTGTCCTGCTTCTGCATAATCACCAGTTACTTCAAGAATATCTCCACTATTCATTTCAAGTAGCTGCCTTTTAGCCTTTGCTACTGGCATTGGACATACAAGCCCAGAGCAGTCTAATTTTCGAAAATTTGCCATTTTATTTGATCACCTCTATTTAACTAAAAATAATATTATCAGCCTCTTCGCACATCTCAACTAAACCATTCATAGTAGTTTTTGCTATTCCTTCTATTAGTTCATCTTCAGTTAAGCCTCTTGCTTTCATGCAAACTCCACATGCTTTAACGTTTGCTCCTTCAGAAATAACATCCTTCATCCACTTTCCGATATTATCATAGGTGGTTGGATCTTGGTTTTTTTTACCTACAAAAATGCCGTCT
Source organism: Promethearchaeota archaeon (assembly GCA_048940605.1). Lineage (GTDB taxonomy): Archaea > Asgardarchaeota > Lokiarchaeia > Sigyniarchaeales > SOKP01 > Loki-b32. Next base: position 67,249 of record JBHLOJ010000003.1, on the reverse strand, counting down.
TCAACCAAAAATATATTTATCTTATGGTCCTCTAATAATGCTGTGTAAGCAAATCTTAGCATTGTATATGGACGTTCAGCAGTGTAAGGACCATCACCTATTATAATTGTGAATACTTTATTTTTATCTGTCATTTTAAATTTATCTTATTCTACTTTTTGAAGTGTAATTACATAAAAATTCAAAGATTTATTAATTTTTTCGTAAGGGTTTATTAAAAAAATCGATAAATAAAAATAGAATTGTAGTCAAATATTATATAGCAAATAATATTAGAAAAGCGATCGAAATTTTGAATATTGAATATTTAAGAAACTTTATTAAATTAACCCAATATAAAAACTTCTCTAAATTAGCAAAAGAACACCCTATTTCTCAAAGCACGCTTTCACATCAACTATCTCAGTTAGAAAAAGAATTTGGTGGAGTAATATTAATTGATAGAACCACAAAAAAATTCGAGTTAACTAGAGCAGGAAAACTTTTACAAAAACATGCTGAGCAAATAATAAATTTATATGATGGTTGTAAACTAGAGATTTCTAAATTTCAGGGCAAAATGCTAGAAGATATCATTATTTCAGCCTCTACAATTCCAGGTTCTCATATTTTACCTAAATTTATAGCAGATTTTCGCAGTAAGAATGAATATGTAAATTTTAAAATAATAATAAATAATTCTAAGAAATCTCTTGAAAACTTAAAAAATGGGATGGCTAAATTCGCTGGTATTGGAAGTTTTATGGGATATAATAAAGAAGACTTTGATTATATTGAAATTGGGGAAGATGAATTAAAAATAATATGTTCTCCTAATCATGAGTTGGTAAAAGGTGGTGGTCTAGTAAATTCTAGTGAACTTGAAAAATATCGCTTTGTATCGAGAGAAAAAGGCTCGGGAACGAGAGACACTTTTGAACAACAATTCCCTGATTATAAAAAATTAAATATTGAGCTTGAATTTAATGATAATGATTCAATTATATCAACAGTCAGTGAATCTAATTATCTTAGTATAATGAGTGAAATAATGGCTACTAAAGCAGAATCAGCAGGATTGATTAAATCCTTGAAAATAAAGAATCATCCTTTCATAGCTAAGAGATCACTTTATTTTGTTAAATTAAAAAATATAGAATTAAGCAAATTACAAAAGAAATTTTGGAATGAACTAAAATCTCATACCTGAATACTAGAAAAAATTAAGAGAAAAAAAAGAGAGTTCTTATTTTATAAGAACACCAGCTTGGTCGAAATTTAGGAATGCGCTAATTTTTTCTTTAAGTGGGTATATCCCTTCTTTGAACAGTGTGTAAAGGAAAATCACAATAAATACAATTGACCCTAATCCAGGGGCAAATCCACTTAAATAATCCATAAAAGAAGATGAGGGATCTACAGAGAGTAACATATAAACTAATGAAATTCCCGCTATCAAAATAGATATAAAAGAGATTATTACAGCAGTTTTTTTACTAATATTCAAATGAATTGGACCTAGTTCTAGACGGAAATATTTTGGTTGTACTATTATTGATAAGATTGTATGGCTAATTACTTTTTCTTCAAATTCTATATATACATTTAGGAATCGTCTCTCACTTTCTTTCTTTTTCTTCTTCTCTTTCTTTGATTTTATTGGCATTATTGAAAAAATCATAACTGGGGGATTAACAGCATCTTTTTTCACTTCAACTTTACCATATATTGGATGAACCTCAAAACTTTCTCCCTCAATTCTAAGATCTAAAACGGGAGGTTCTTCTTTAGTAGTTACGATTTTAACAGTAGTTTTATATACAGTTTTCCCCTCTTCATCAACAATTTTCAATTCTTGATGTGAGAAATATACATAAAATAGATAGCTTCTTTGTTCCATCATGACGGAATAATATTGAAGTCCCATATTAATTTCATAGACTGTCTCTTTAGGCTCTTCAGGAGCAATTATGCTTGGTTCTGGTCTTGCAGGAGCACCAGCGCTAGGACCTCCAAGTGTATCAGCAGGGGGTGCTCTTGCTGCAGGTTGTGGTGCAGATGGAGGTGCTGCACCAGGAGGAGGTGGAGCCAATGATCTAGCTTTCTTTTTAGCTTTCGGAGCTTGCTTTTCTCCTACCATTTCTTTTTCGCTGAAATCATCAAATTCTATAACTTCTTCTTCTTTAAACTTAGCCCCACCATACTCAGCATCTTCTGCAACTGTAGAAGTTTTTGCGAATTCTTCATAAGGGAGTGCTTCTTCTTCAACTTCTAAGAGTTCTTCCTCAATTTCAAATAATTCAGCTTTATCTCTTTTCACAGATTTACCTTCATCCGAAATTTTTTCCACTTTCTTCTCAACTTCCTCTCTCTTCGAAATTTTTAAACGACTTAATTTTTCAGATTCAGAAATTACGCTACCTGTGACAAAGTCCATAAAATAAATGCTACCCCGGTCTATTTGAGTTTCTCCTAAAGAAGCATAAAGATCATCAAGAATCTTGCTTATCCTTACAGATTTCTTATAAATACCTACAAACATGAAATCTAATACTTCAATAGAGAGTACATTAGTCTTCTTATTATATGACACCCTATTGGTTGGAATTTCAATACTTGAAACGTTTTTTAATAATTCCAATTTCTACCATACCTCTTTTCTTAAGTTTGTGATATTAATATTAAGTTTTTTATATTTAACAATTTACGGTTATTAAGTTTTTATGTTGAAATTATTAATAATATAATTATCTCTCTATTTATATTAGTTAGCTATCGTATTAAACTAATAATATTGGAGATATAACTTGAAAATTAAGAATTTAAATCCCTAAAGTAAGATTTGATTGCTAAAATTTGATCTTTAATATCTTTAATTCTTTTTATGTCCTGATCATAACCTACAAATTTCTTAATTGTTTCATTGATCAGTAATTTTTCTTTATTAGCATTAGGATTTTGATACTCTTGAAGCTCTAAATCTCCTTTCCAAGGTTTTAACTTTGGCAATGAATCGATATTTCTTAAATCCCAGTTAATACTAGTTTTGAAATCGTCTTTTAATGGTTTTAAATTAAAATTATTCCATCTTTGAATTACCCAAGGAGCATATTCATGTAATTTATCAAAATCATATTCAAGATCATCCCTCCATTCAAATTGATGTTCCCAGTTTGCCACCGCAAGAAAATTGTCATTCTCCGACTTTTTATAAGAGAAAAACTTCCATGAGTTTCGATCTATACTTTCATCTCTAAATGAATTTCCCTCACCATATTGTAGGAAATATCCAATTTTTTCATGAAGCTTTTTGTCTTGTGAAGTTAGTTTTATATAAACTTCAATTTGAGGGATATCAATTTTACTCTTTAACACTTGCTCTTGGTACAATTTAAATATTACATTTTTTGCTACATTTGGGTGGCACTTACCAGAAAATATTGGATAATAGGTAAAACAATAAAATACATAATTATTTTCTGATTTTCCCCTAAATAACTCAAACCAACACTCTAATGGCTTGATGTAAACATTAGTTTTAATGTAGTTAATAATTAAGAGAATATCAACAATAACGGCAATTGAAATTATGATTATAAAAATTGGGAGATTGAAATAAATAGGTGCTAAGAAGTAAGTTGAAGCTATGTATATAAGAACACCTCCAGCTATGAAAAAGAAAGCGATTAATGAGTTGTATGCCTCGTGTTCTTTATCCTTCTTTGAATAAAGTATTACTGGAGCCATATCGACTAATACTTCATTCCCAAATTCATTAATAAATTGTTGGAAATCAATTTTACTCCAGTCAGAATCAGACATATGTACTTCTAAAGTTATTTTGTTTATTTAAATTTGATGAAATTCGAATATAAAATTACTATAAGAAGATTTAAGAATGACTCAATAAGGAATAGAATTGAATATATGGTTACATTATGTTTTAAAATAATCATAAAAGCTATAGATAATCAATAATTTTGCAATTCTATATCACCTAATTTAAGAATTATAATTTCGATTAGAATTTCAAATGACTACACAACCTTCAAACTATTTGGATTATCTTTTTAAACCTCGAAATGTAGCGGTATATAAAGCGAGTGAAAAATTAGGTTATTTTTTTGTGGGTTTTAAGGAACAGAAGTTTAATATAGATAAATTATATTTAATTAATCCTGAAAAAGAAGAGATACATGGTTTAAAATGTTTTAAATCCCTTGATGAAATCCCTGATGAAGAAATTGACCTTCTTATTTTGGCTGTGGGAAGAGATAAGATTCTTGAGAGTTTAAAAATGGTGATTGAGCAGAAAAAAATCAATACAATGCATATATTTACAGCAGGATTAGGAGAATCTGACAACCTCGGTAAGCAAATTGAACAGAAACTTGTAGATATTTTAAATGATAATGATAACCATATTCGAGCTATTGGTCCAAACTGCATGGGTGTTTATTCACCTAAAGGACACTTGGCCTACGAACCATTTCTTCCTAGAAAACCAGGGAACATCGCATTTGTATTTCAATCTGGTGATTTACATTCTCAAACGATTAGGATTGGGACAAGTCGCTACAATTTAAGTTATTCAAAAGGAGCTAGTGTCGGTAATTGTATTGATTTACAAATATCCGAATTTCTACAATATTATGATAAAGATAATGACACAGATATCATCGGAGTATATTTTGAAGGCTTCTCGAAACATCATCCTAATGAAGGTAGACGCTTATATCAAGTGTTAAAAAACATGAAAAAACCGGTGTTATTTATGAATGGTGGGAAAACCGAAAGATCACAGACAGCAATTTTAACGCATACTGGATCTATTGGCTCAAATAAAAAGATTTGGAATGCGATACTTAAACAGACTCCAATTGTAGACGTTCCTACTTCAATGGATGATATGATCGATTATCTTTACCTATTTCACAGTTATATTAAAAGGTTTAAGAAATTAGGAACATCATTAAATAATATTCAATATCCAACTGGGAAAAATTCTTTGTTGATCCTGTGGTCAGGTGGTTTTGGAATTATTCATACTAATATCTTAACAGAATTAGGATTGAACGTGCCTTATTTTGAAGGTGAAACTATGAATAAATTGAGACAAATTTATCCGATTAAAATTGGGAGCTTAAAAAATCCTTTAGATATGCCATGGATCTCATCTAGTCAAACATACTATAAGGTTGCAAAGATGGCTATTTCTGCAAATATTGATTTAGTTATTATTGAAACTGATTCATGGGGAGATGAATTCGAAGAAGATCATCGTAGTGATTACTATAATAACCTCTTGAGAATAAGGGACTATACAGAATCTCTGGGTAAAGTCTTTATGTTAATTCTCCCTCATTATCCAACCAAATCAAATCAAAGATATAGGAATAAACTCTTCAATGATAACTTTATTGTTTATCCGTCCGTTCGAAGAGCCGCAAAATCTTTTTTAGCTTTATACGAGTACGGAAGGAAAGTTAATATTACAAAAATTAGATCGTAAATCAAATTTAATTATAAAATTAGGTAAATAATTAAATCAATTCCCTTTGATATTTTTAATTGAGATTGTTCATTATAAATATTGAAGTTATTTATGGTTGATTTTGAAGAATTTTTGCGTTATTTGAAGTCTCAGGAGTATTATCAAAACCAAATATACCACATTGAGCATATTCCTGAACGGAAAGCTCAACATGGGAATTTAAAAACACCCATAAGCAAACGTCTTCAACGATGGTTGGATAATAACAACATAAGACTATGGCAACATCAAGTAAATGCTATAAATTTAATTCGTAAAGGTAAAAACACTGTTATTGTAACTTCTACTGCCTCTGGAAAATCAATTTGCTATAATATTCCCGTATTACAATCCATACTCGAAGAACCAAAAACGACAGCACTTTATGTCTTCCCAACTAAAGCATTAGCGAGAGATCAATTCGCTGTACTTTCTCAGCTCCTAACGGAAACAAATATAAAACAGAATAGGATTGGTGTTTATGATGGAGATGTGGAAGCAAATGAAAAGAGATTTATATTAAATAATGCTAATATTATAATTACGAATCCTTACGGGCTTCACTTTTATTTACCTTGGTTTAAACAAAAGTGGAGGAGGATTTGTCAAAATTTAAAATATATTGTTTTAGATGAAATTCATATCTATAGGGGAATATTTGGTTCTAATTTCGCTCTTCTGCTAAGAAGATTGAAACGAATCCTTAATGATTATAACATAAAACCTCAATGGATATTATCTAGTGCTACGATTAATAATCCCAAGGGTTTCAGCGAAAAATTAATCGGGGAAGAATTTGAGGTTGTAGATAGAGATGATTCTCCATCAGGAGCTAAAAAAGTAATATTATGGGATTTACCCTATGACGAGATTTCTAAAAAGTACCGTTCTCCACACCAAGAAACAAAAAATCTTTTTCTTAGTCATTTGAAATTTAAGGATGGAATACAAACACTAACCTTTACATTATCAAGAAAAATGGCTGAATTACAGGCAATATGGACAAAAGCTGCAATCCCTCTCTTGAGTGATAAAGTATATAGTTATCGAGCTGGAATTAGTAAATCTAAAAGGAGGGAAATAGAACAAAATTTCAAAAGTAAGAAGATTTTAGGTATAAGTTCTACTAATGCTCTTGAATTAGGAATTGATATAGGTTCATTAGATGCTACAATAAGTTCTGGATTTCCAGGGACGATCTCAAGTTTCAAACAACAAATAGGACGCTCTGGTAGAGGAACTGATCTCTCAATTTCAACTCTAATTCCAATGCCAGATCCTTTAGATTTATTCTATATTCATAACCCGGATCAGTTATTTGGACCTATCCAAGAAGAAATTCTTATCACTTTGAATAATAAATACATTCTAAAAAACCATTTATGTTGCGCTTCAAAAGAAATTCCTATTAAGCTTGATGAATACGAGAAATTTGGAGTTTCTGATAAAGATTTCTTTAAAGAATGTCTAGAAGACTTAGTTTCACAATCTTTACTCATGAAAAGAGGAGAGCGTTATTATTGGAATGGCGATTTTTTTCCAAATCAAAAATTTGGATTAAATGATTTGTCAGCAAGAAGTTATCAAGTAATACTAAGATCAGACTCAAATGAAGAATTCTTGACAGTTGAGGATGAAAGTTTTGTATTCCGCGATTTACATCCTGGTGCAATATATCTTTATGAAGCTGAATCTTATATTGTTAATGAACTTGATTTAGAGGAAAGAATGGTGTTTCTTACCAAATCAAATGTAGATTATTATACTCAATCTTTAAAGCATACGGATATTACTCCTCTCTCTATTATATATGAAAGTAAAGCAGGTATAAATAATAAAATCAATTCGTATTTTGGAAATGTAAAAGTAGAGCATGAATATTATTCCTATAAAGTGATTGATACTTTAACTCAAGAAATACGTTCAAGACACCCATTAGATAATATTCCGATCATCTCATTTGAGTCAATGGCTATATGGTTCACGGTTCCTTTTGAATATCAGAAAGAATTGGAACTAGCAGGTTATGATTTAGGGGGAACTATTCATGCTATAGAACATGCTATGATAGCGATATCACCAGCTTTAGCTCAAATTTCAAGATGGGATTTAGGAGGCGTTTCAATAGATTTCGATCCTATCAAGCAGCGACCAATAATCTACATTTATGATGCTTATAGGGGGGGTATTGGTATATCTGAAATGCTTTATAATAATCTTAATGACCTTTTGAAAATTACATATAAATTAATTAAATCTTGTAGTTGCAGTACAGAAAATGGATGCCCTGCCTGTATCATGTCTCCTAAATGTGGAAATTCAAATGATCCTTTGGATAAAGCTGGGGCATTATTTATGCTAAGTAAACTTATTGATGAAAGTTGAAAATCTTTAATGAAAGGATTTCACTAAAATTTGTCAAGAGTAATTTGTTTTCATAATAGTTTTTGGCAGAAATAAAGATTTGATTTTAATGTTAAATTTTTAAACATTAAAAATAATATTATACTTAACATTAGCATTAACCCATTCTATTTGATAAATTATTAATTAAAATTTAAAAACGTATTGAATCAGGTATTCGGGTTGTCAGATTCGGATTTTACCTTTAAGATAGTTATCTTTGGAGACGCACGAACAGGCAAAACTACACTTGCACACAGATTTTTGACGAATTTGTTTAAGGATGATTTTCAAATGACTATAGGAGTAGATTTTTTACTAAAAGCTGTTAACGTGCACGGAGAAAATGTAAAACTCCAGATTTGGGATTTCGCAGGAGAAGAAAGGTTTAGATATCTTTTACCTTCTTATATCAGAGGTGCTAATGGCGGTATTTTTATGTATGACATTACCAATTATAGTTCTCTTGCTCACGCAGATGAATGGTTTAAAATTGTTGAAAATGAAATTGATTATGATTTACCTATAATTTTTGTAGGCGGAAAAACCGATTTGATACATCTTAAAGAAGTTTCAACAAGAAAGGCGAAAAAAATTGCAAAATCAAAAAAAGCTAATGTTTTTATTGAGTGCAGTTCGAAAACTGGAGAAAATGTCCAAATCATATTTGAACTATTAGCAGAACTTATTTTTAAAAATAAGGTTTTAAAAAAGTCTTAAGGTTATAATCAACCTCGAGGAAATCTTATTAATTATTAAGGAATGGATGTGATTTTCTATTAAGACTAAACTAACATCAGAAAAAGATATATCAGTTACATTTCTTAAGTTCTACTTATTTTTATGATTTTTTTTCACGGAAATTAATTTTTGAATTTAATGTTACATTTTTAA
>JBHLOJ010000003.1:37334-58340 GCA_048940605.1 Promethearchaeota archaeon | reverse complement strand
ACATTTCTTAAGTTCTACTTATTTTTATGATTTTTTTTCACGGAAATTAATTTTTGAATTTAATGTTACATTTTTAAGGATTAAAAACAATATTATACTTAATATTACCAATTACCTATTCTATTAGGTAATTTGTTAATTAAAATTCATAATCATTGTTGATCAGGTATTTGGGTTGGCTACTGATTTCACTTTTAAAATAGTAATATTTGGAGATTCACAAACAGGAAAAACAACTTTAAGTCATAGGTTCTTAACGAATCTTTTTAAGGAAGATATCCAAATGACTTTAGGGGTAGAATTTTTACTTAAAGCACTTGAAATGAATGGTGAAAATATAAAACTCCAGATTTGGGATTTTGCAGGTGAAGAGAGGTTCAGATTTCTATTTCCCTCTTATATCAGAGGAGCTAATGGGGCAATTTTTATGTATGATATTACGAATTATGGCTCATTAGCCCATGTAGATGATTGGTTTGAAATCGTTGAGAAAGAGATTGATTACGATTTACCAATAATTTTTGTTGGTGGGAAAACCGATCTAATGCATCTTAAGGAAGTTTCAACAAGAAAAGCAATGGAAATTGCGAAGTCAAAAAATGCGGATGGTTTTATAGAATGTAGCTCAAAAACAGGAGAAAATGTTCATAAAATATTTGAGTTGGTAACCAAATTAATCCTAACAGAAAAATTAACAAATGAACTATAATTTTAATTTAGGTATCTACTTATTTAATTTTTAATGAACTCATTTTTTTTTATTAGGTTTTCCCGTTTTAAGATCCCATTCTCGATAATTATAAAAATCTTTTTTTAATTTTTCAAAATTAGGTGATCTTCCAGCAGAACCACCAGTTGAGAAGGGTTTTAAAAGAATTTCTGGTAATCTATCATCCACAGAAGTTAATCCCATCTTAATATTAAACATTCTCTTCATATTCAAAATCCTTTCTCCATACGTTTTAATCTCATTAAGTCCAAATTTTAAACCAGTTGCATGTTCGATTAAAGCAGCAACCTGAGAAGGTAATGGGTTACAAAAGGAACACATAATAATGGAACTATATAACGCTCTATAATCCATAATAAGGGAACATGTTTTAGCCATTTCTTTATTATCTGAGTATTTATCAAGAGTAACTGTAGGGGCACCAATTTCTTCGAACGGAATTCCCATTAATACGAAATACATATCACATAGATTATGAGAAGGACCTTTATGAGCACCCCCAATCCCATAGGCTATTGCCATACCATAATTGGATCGGAGATCATGGTAAGTAACTTCTAATCCATTTACAGTAGCTATCTCATCTTGAGAGATGTTGAATTTTTTTGCTAGATGATTAGAACCCTCGGCTAATATATTACCAATTCCCCTTCTATAGACAATTTTCTTTAAAATCTTTTCAGCAATCTTAATATTGCCCCATTCTGGTTTTATACCATCAATTTTCTCTGATGATATGTTACCTAAATGATAATGATGAGTTAAACAAGCAATAACTCCTCCAGAGCTGATTGTATCTATCCCATAGTCAAAACATTTCTTATTCATATATACAATTGATTCTAAATCATCATTTAAAAGGAGACTTCCATAGCTCACAAGAGTTTCATATTCAGGGCCTTCAATCTCATCTGTTTTAAATTCCCCTTGCTTTATTGCTACTCTACGGCCACAACCAATTACACAGGAGTGGCAATACCGGTTTTTTACTAAAATTTTCTTAGCCATGGTAATTCCCGAAATATTTGAAGCCTTATCCCATTTTGATTGAGTGAAATATTTTATATCCAATTCTCCAGTAATATTATACAAATCTAGCCCACTTGAGGTTCCAAATAATTTTAGAGCTTCAGTACTAATTGCTGATTTCACATATTCTCTAGCTTCATTAATAACGACTTTTAATTTTTCTTCATTAGCAACTTCCAATGTGGTATCATTACCTTTAACTACGATTCCTTTCAATTTTTTTGCCCCAAAAATTGCACCCATTCCAGTTCTTCCAGCAGCTCTTTCTTCACTAATTATATTAGCAAATTTGACTAAATTTTCCCCTGCTTGACCTATACAAGCTACCTTTGCCTTTTGGTTTCCAAAAACTTCTTTAAGCTTCTTTGTTGTATCATAAGTACCTTTTCCCCATAGAAACACGGCATCTTTAATGTTTACATCATCACCATTTATTTCTAAATAGACTGGAACGCTTGATGCTCCTGAAATTAGTATACCATCATACCCGGCCTTTTTCACTTCAGCACCAAACCAACTCCCACAATTGGATTCCCCCCAGATACCTGTATAAGGAGATTTAGAGCATATCACCCATCTCCCGGTGTTAGGAGCAAAGGTTCCCATTAAAGGACCAGTCATTATCAGGATTATATTCTCAGGAGAAAGAGGAACGGTACTTTTATCCAACCTGTCATATAAATAGCGACAAGCGTATCCCGCACCCCCTAAGTAGTCTTTAGCAATGTCCTCGATTAGTGGTTCAGTAAAAATTTCTTTGGTGGTAAGGTTAATATTTAATAATTTCCCTTTGAACGCGTAGAGGATTTTATTTCACCAACTAATTTTACTTGTCTTATTTATAATTGTAATTAATGATTTATTTAACATTTTTTCCTCTTTATTTTTTATATTTTGTTTTGAAATAGCAAGGGATTATGACTCATTAAAGCAACTCTTTTAAGAAAAAAGAATTTCCTAGAATATATGAATGATATTTCAAAATTAAAATGGAAGGACATTGTGTCCCCTACAATGACCTCTGATGATTATTTAAAAGAATTTAAGGATAAAATAGATCATAATTACAAAACTTATGAACCTAAAGAGGAAATATTAGGAAAAATTAAAAAATTATTGATGGATAAGAATGAAAAGCTAAAGATCGTAGCATTAGGAGCCGATTGGTGCCCAGATTGTAATAATAACATTCCACGTATGATAAAAATTAAAAAATTGATGAACTCAGATAACATGGATTTTAAAATATTATATGGAATAATGGTTAACGCTCATCATAAAGATCGCCCTAATGAGCCTATATGGCATAAAAAACGATCCCCTCCAGAAGCAAATGATCCGAAATTTGATTTAAAGAAAATTCCAACATTCTACTTATTTAAATCTAATGATAACCTTATTGGTACAATAGTGGAAAATCCAAAAGCTACCCTTGAAGAAGATGTGCTTGAAATCTTAGAAAGAAGTCTCAAATAAAAATTTTAAAATATACTGTTTTATAACAGTTCTAAGATTAATCTCTTGGTATGAAAGATGGGATTAAATACTACTCTATATGGTTTTAAGAGTTTAATGTATCGAAGTGGTTGGCTTTATAATGCAATAACAAGGAGACTCTATGATCAAGATAGAAAATTCCTTACTATTGCAAAACTTATTGGAAACGGGCCACAGAAAGTTTTAGACCTACCTTGTGGCACCGGTTACCTATTACGCTTTTTACATCCTTTAATTGAATATGAAGGAGTTGATTTGAATAAACGTTTTTTGAAACGTATTAAAGAAAAGGAATTAAAAAAGAGAAATATTAAACTTACAAAAATTGTCTTGAAACAAAAAGATATATTCAACTTTCAAGAATATAACGGGAAAAAGTTTAATGTCATAATAATTTCAGACATTTTACATCACATATTTCCAAAACACATAGATTTAATTAAAATGGCAAAAACTCACGCTCATAAAATTATTATATGTGAACCTTATGCTATAAAACCAAAGGACATCAAACCACGAGACAAATTATTCAAATTAATAGTTTATTTTGGGAAATTTTTACCAATATCTATCTACAAAATCATTGACTTCCTTTTCCTAGATAACGATGGGATTAATCCTTATTATAGGAGAAATAAGTGGAATTTTAATTTTAAGAGTCTTAAAGAATTTTACAAATCTATGGGATTTCATGAAAGTTTTCGTTTAATAGACGAATATATTGGAGTTTGGGAATCACCAGATTCCCTTTATTCGGAAAAATCTTCAAATAGATAATATAAAATACGTAAATTAATTAATATTAATAATACGACTATTTGAGGTCTATCTTGAAATTAACTCTCAGTCTGTGGGATATAGCAGGTCAAGAACGATTTGAGTTCTTTAAAACAGATTTTTTTAGGGGAGTTGCAGCGGTTGGTTTAGTTTTCGATTTATCTCGTCCTGATACTTTTGATTCTATTGAAGATTATTTTGATGACATACGTGATCGGTCTGGAAATATTCCAATTATTTTGGTAGGTAATAAAGTTGATTTGAAAAAAGAAATTGGAGAGACAATCCCTCGTGAGAAAATAATCCAAATGGTAAATCAATATAATCTATTTGAATATATTGAAACCTCTGCTTTAGAAAGCAAAAATGTATATAAATTGTTTTATCGATTAGCTCTTACAGCATTATTAGACATTAAACCAAGATTAGGGGAGGTAATTGATTCAAACCATTTTAGATTCAAAATCCTACTTGTAGGAGCTGCGGCTGTTGGAAAATCCTCTTTGATTGATTCATTCGTTAATAAAGAATTCGAGGAATCATATAAATTAACTGTTGGGTTAGACTTTATGATTCAAAATTTTGAAATTGAGGAGGAAAATATCCCAAATGAAACAATTGATCTAATTAAAACATCAATTAAATCCTATAAGAGGCGAATCAAAAAAATTCGTAAAATAGAGGAATCTATTCAATAGATCTAAGATCTTCTTCTAATCACAGCATTATTTTTATGAAAATGTGTACTTTTCATAGTTGAATTTACAAGGAGAACCTATTGTCGCCATTAAGTGAATTGGATCTGATTTCTCATCAATTTCCGTTACCCAAGAATATATCGTACCACATTTTCTTCCTTCAAATTCAAAATGGTTGCAGACACCCTCTTCATGGGACTTAAGGAATTCAATTATATCTTTCAAAGCTATTTTACTTTTCCTATTTTCAAGAAAATTCTTTACCTTATTGAATCGTTCCACACTATTAGGAGGAATTAAGCTTGGATCAGAATACTTTTCCAAAGATTTAGCTTGATAATGATTTGTGGTATATAAAAAATCATTTTTAGAATAAGTCACAGCAATATGAGGGGGTGCGGTTTCCACCCGTGCAATATTATCATCGGTATCCGCGATCATAAAGATCTGACCTCTCACATGAGGGACTTGTTCAAGAAACGATACTGCCTCTTCTGTGGTCCGACAATTATCCAAAATCCATCTGGTTGATAAAATCATCCGGATTCCAGGTTGCCATTTACCAGTATAATTTTCAGCTATAAGTATAGCAATTGTTAAACCTGTTTCATTTTTCCCTCCATAGATCCCTATCATATGATCTGAAAAAGTTATACTCTTCAATTTACCCTCTGGATGAATGAAACTAATACCACATAATTCCTGGAAAGATTCATCCCAATCATAATTTCGAGCAAAAATGGGAAAACCTGATTCTGTTAGTTTACTTCCAATTGCGAATACCGTACAGCCACCTTCTGGAGTATGAAAAAACTCATATCCTAAGGCTAATAAAAATGCCTCCATAGATTCTAGATTATAATTCCCTCCATCACAAAATCCTTTTATCTCTTCAAGCAAATCTGGAATGTATTGTTTTGCAATTTCTTTGCATTGACGACTAAATTCTAATTTCTCTGGGGGACAAGGTGGTGGCTTGAAAAAACGTTTGATTTGAGAACCAACTTTGAATCCCATCTCATAATAACTTCCTTCTATAATATTAGCTTTCATTATATTAACCCAATATTATAATTTTATATTCTTTTCATAGAAGAGATTATATAAATATAAAAATCTTATGTGATAATAAGATGATATAGAAAACAAATTTTTATATCCTATTTTTATTTAATAACATTTGGTGTCAAAAATGAGTATAGAAAAACTTGAGGAGCAAAAGGAAGAATTATTAGATAAAATAGAAGCTCTTGAAGAAAAATGTGACACACTCCCAATCTGTGAAGAAGATGATGGATGTGAAAGATGTAAAACATATGCAGAAATAGAAAAACTTTCGGCTAAGGTTGAAGAGATAGAAGACAAGATCGACGAACTAATGGGAGAAGATGAGGATTTTTAAATAAAAATTAATTACAAAAACTTAGTATAGAATTTCTTTTTTTAATTTTTACTTTTTATTTATAAAAAAATAGGTTTTTTATAGGTTTTTGAATATTCTCCTTAAACCTCTTGACATAATTAGTTGTTGGACCTGTTTTGTTCCACCTACTACTTCCAATATTCGTGATACTCCTACATAATCTTGCATTAAGGTGTTATCACACACGCCTGCTCCACCCATCAAATTGGCTGTTTCAAAACACACCTCCTTTGCTAAAGCAGCACAATTATATTTATACTGACTTGCGGAAGAAACCATAGATTGAGCTATGTAATCGGGTAATTGACCTTTATATTTTTCATTTTTTTCATCATAAGTTTCAGCAAATTTTAATACACCATGAGTCATTCCCGTAGTTTTAGCCCATAAATCTGCTAATGAAAAACCAACACCCTGAAAAAGTAATATCTCCTGATTAAATTGTCTTCTCATGTTAGCATAAATAACTGCATGTGCCAATGCTCCCCAGCAAGCACTTATACATCTTACTGCGATTGCTATTCTTTCAGGAATCAGCCCTTCAAATAGATGTTCTCTTCCCTTCCCAATTCCACCTAAAACATATTCTTTTGGGATTTTCAGATTCTCAAGACGTTCCTTTCCTATAAACAATTTAGGTGT
The DNA here is from genome assembly GCA_048940605.1 of Promethearchaeota archaeon. GTDB lineage: Archaea > Asgardarchaeota > Lokiarchaeia > Sigyniarchaeales > SOKP01 > Loki-b32. Next base: position 51,544 of record JBHLOJ010000003.1, on the reverse strand, counting down.
CCAAGGGATATTTACACGCTCACAATTCCATCCATCCCATGATGTATCAATTAAGAACTGTGCCATCATATTTCCTTGATTTTGTTCTGCTGTTGCATAGGAAACAGCCCATTTCGATTTGGGTGCATTAGTATTAAAGATCTTTGTTCCATTTAAGAGAAAAGAACCGTCATCATTGGCTTCACATGTTGTTAACTGGTGTACAGCATCAGATCCTCGCTCAGGTTCAGTGATTAATAGACAACCAACTTCTTTACCAGTAACAAGGTCTTTCAGGGCCTTTAACCTCACAGGGACATTTTCATGATGAGCATAGATGGGATTAAGGCAAATAACAGTAGCACCAGTACTCATCGCAAATTGAGGATCGAAATTATCCAAGCCAAGAATTCGCATAAATTCTATTGCCATTCCATAATCTTCATAATTTAAATCAATACATGAATATGGAGTTTGACGGGTGATATATCCTTCTTTTCCAAAATCCGGTACCCAATCATAAATATCCTCTTCAGGTCCATGTGTTATTTTATTCTTGGATTCATAATTTAAACAAAAATTTTGAACCTGCTCGAGGAAATTGAATTGTTGGTCAGATAAAATTACTTTAAGGTTATCCTTTACGAAATTGTATCTGTTTTCAAGACTAAGTTTTTCTAAAATCTCATCATTAATAACTTGAGTTTTAAATCGCTTGTTTTCACTCATTTCAATCAATTTTTCAGATTTTTAGATTTTAATATGTCAATTAAAAGATATTTATTCCTTATTTTGGAACCAATTTAAAATTACCTTCTAAATTCTTTAGGATCTCTTTCCTTGTAAATAATAACGGAATATATTTCCCTTTTACCCATAATTTCATTAAATCGTTATAATGTTTATGGAAAGGTAACCCCAATTGTCCTCCAGGAATTATTCCTATAGATTTATCCCAATCAGATAAATCGTGAATTTGGCGAAATGATGGTCCTGCAATAACTTCATATTTATTCATTGGATCATAATAACCATTATTTAACGTGTTTCCGTCTCCCCCAATTTTATAGGGACCAACATTTAGCATTTTAGCTTCTTCATTCGCCTGAGAGAATGGATGCGTTAGAGTTATTTTATGTAAATTTCCCCATTTCCATTTAGTATAATCTGAAGAAAATCTTTCTGTTAGGAATTCTATTGTCTTTTCTAAAGCATTAAATAAGATTTGCTCCAACTCATCAGGATTTTCATCATATAATTTAAATAATCTCTCAAGATCAAATGGATTTGAAGTCAAATAGATTTCAAATAGATCTTTACCAATGAGAGGAATTAAAATGGCTCTCAAGGTTTCTTGATACCAAATTTTGTAAATCATACCCGCAACACTATTTTTCGTCAAAAAGTAGTCCCATTTTTCTAGTACCGAAATAATTTCCTTATGAAACTCTGTATGTATTTTGGCTTTAACGAGTTTCAGCATCTTAGGTAGAAATTCAAGAGCTTCTTCTGTAAAAAGATCAAGCTGATAATCTATAAAATCTTGGATTGAGAATTTTTCTTTTGATTGGAGTAGGTTTTTAATTCTTTTTTGACGATAAGGTTTAGCTCGATCCTGAGCTATTAAGACACCATTAGGGGCTTTATCTTCATTATAGTTTGCTGTATACACAAATCCATGCTCGGGATTATATATTGAAAACATCTTTTCAAAGGGTACTAATCCACTCCATTCAAATTTTTCATCTGTACCAGGAGTTACTGTTGCACCATCCCCATATTTTCGTAAAGGGAGTGTTCCTCCATGTTGGTGTCCGATATTACCTTCAATATCACCATATAAGAAATTTTGAGGTGTTATTGTCATTTTACTCATAGCTTCACGAAACTCACTCCAATTGGAAGCTAAATTTACCTCTCTAAATCCCTTAATGGTTTCCTCTAGATTTACTTTATAACTAGTCCAGCATAAAGCATATTTATCTAGAAGTTTAATTTCAAAGACTTTGTTCTGAAGTTCAATATACTCTATAACCGGTCCGAACTTGGAAAGCTTCACTTTAAAATCAATCGGTTCATCATTATCTTGAACTCTTATTGGTTCATCAATTATCTCAAAATCAACCCATTTCCCATTATACTTATATTGATTTTCATTCTCAGGGTTTATTTCTAATTTAAAGAGATCAACATTATCAGATGTTACTGTTGTTGCACCCCAAGCAATGTTTTCGTTATGCCCCAATATTAGACTAGGAACTCCTGGGAATGATGATCCGATGGTATTTAAACCCGGACAATTTAAATGCATAAGAATCCATATTGAAGGAAGCATATGTGGTAAGTGAGGGTCATTTGCTAATAATACTGCTCCTGATTCTGATTTAAGGGGACTAACGGCCCAACCATTACTCCCTATTGATTTTTCTACTTTTGCTCCGGCATAGAGAGGAATAATCTTATTTGCCATTTCAATGCCTAAATCATTAATCAATTGTTCACGTAATAGTTCTAAAGTATAACTCCAACCTCCTAATCCCCACTCAATAAAACTCATTATTCTAAGGGAATCTTCTAGGTTCCATTCTTGAAGTTTAATGTTTAAAATAGTGAATTCAATAGGTGGATTTTGAGTTGCTTTTTTAATCCCAGTATTCACTCCTTCTACATATGAATTTAAGCTTTGTAAGGTCTCCTTATTAGGATCTTTTCTCAGATTTTCTTTACATTTTTTCGCGATTCGTTGCAAACCAAGTATTCTATAATGCTTATCTCGATCAACTGTTAATTCCCCAACAATTTCTGATAATTTTCCTGAAGTAACTCTCTTAAAAAACTCTAATTGCCATAATCTATGACTGGCATGAATATATCCTTGAGTAAAGTATACATCCTCAACTGAGTTTGCATAGATATGTGGGATACCCCATTTATCCCATAAAATTTCAACCCCGTCTTGAATTCCCTTAACTTTTTCTGAACCTGATACGGGCGGATATGATTTTTTTACAATATTAAGTATTTCTTCCATCTTTATTCACTATTAGTATGATTAATATTAAATTACTTTCTAGAAATATATTATAAATTAAAAGGAGATTCAAATAAAGTTTCTTTTAAAAATTAGATTTTTAAGTATAATTAATATAATGAGTTGAATCTAAACAATAAGCGGGTAACTTTTATCTATAAATATATCTTTAATTAAGGACTCAAGTGAAGGGATTTCTTTTACTTGAATTTCTTGGTTTAGTTGGTAAAATTTTATAAAGTTTTGCCAAATTAACTCATCATTCTGTATTTTATCTATAAAATATCTAATCCTCTGTTGAGCTAGATATGACTGACCTTTGAATATATAACACATAAAAAAGGGTGCAATAGATTTCATAAGGAGAGTATGTTTGCCAAAAATCGCACGATCAAGTCCTTCAGAGAATTTTTCACTAATAAAAGAATTAATAGCAGTAAAGAAACCTCCGAAAAGGTGGTCTTCAAAAGTCTGATCCTTTACAAATAATTGCGAAAAAAAAGGTCTTCCTCCCTCTGAAACAATTAAAAGAAGCACAGGTTCTTCATCTGAAAGGTCAGGAACTTTTATGGCTCGCTTTTGGATCATATTCTCCATTTGTTCATTTAACCGAGCAAACTCCATACGTTCTTTTAATGATGGACTTGATTCTTTTAACTTCTCCCATATATTTAATTGTTTAAGAAGTTCATCATACTCGTTTGAAATTTTTATAGCTAACAATTTAAGACCAAATCTTTCGGCTATTTGCTGAGCTTGGGTTAAAAATCGCTGAGCCTTCTTTATATCAAAGGTTAATAGTGAAAGTTTAGCTTGAAGCAAGTGAGTTTCGCATAGAATCGAGTATGAGTGTGATTTTTCGGAAATATCTAATAACTCTTCAATAAGAGGGTTGATCTCTTCCAACACTTCTAAGTCATTAGTCATGTTTAACTCAGTTAAAAGTAATTCACATAAGTTAATTAGTGCTCTGAACCTATTTCCAAAACTTGAATTCTCATCTTCGAGAATTTGCTTAAATATTTCTTCAGCTTTAGCTCTATTGCGGGCTCGAGGATTGGTTTTCAATACTAGAGCCTTATTAAGAAGATATTCCAGACGCAAGTTCCAGACGCCAGATGTAATATCACCTATTACTCGATTAGTTTTAGGAGATTCATTTATTTGTTCGTCTTCTAATTGATTTAATAATTGCTTCAAATCATGAAGAGCTTGCTCTGCCCGTTTTGTATCTCCCTTGTCAATTAAAACATGAATTAAAGCATCTTGATCTAAAGCAAGATCTCTTATTCTTCCTAACTCATGGTCTATAGCTAAACTTTGCTCTAAGCTCTCTAATGCACGATCTAAATCTCCTCTCTGTCTATAGGCTTCCCCAATAGAGTTAAGAATCCATCCTACCATATATTTGTTGTTAAGCTCATTGAAGATTATCAAGACCTGCTTATAAAGCATAATTGCATTATCCAAATCACCTTTTAACACATGTTGCTCTGCCATACGAAATTTGCAAAAACCGATACACCAATTATTGCCACTTTCTTCGGCAATAGTCGTACTTTGCTCATAATACTTTACAGCACGAATATAATCACCTTTTAACAAAGTATATACCAAGGCAATTCCTACAAGGGAATAGGCAATTCCCAGTTTACCACCAAATTCTTCTCGTAATGCTAAGCTGTGCTTAAACTGCTTTAATGCCTGATCTGCATCCCTTTTATATATGTAAAACCATCCTTTAAGCCAAGCTATAGAAGCCTCTCTTTGTTTGTAGTCTGTGGGTAATTCTTGTGGTAAGGTTTTTAGCAGTTCTTCTGCATTCTTAATTATATCATAAAGTTTATCCGACTGACCAAGCCAATTTAAAGCATCAGCCATTCTTAGTAAGATATCAAACGATAAGAAGTTTTTTCCTAATTCTAAACTCTCTTTATATGTTTGTTCAGCAAGCTTGATAACATCAGTATGTAAACCTCTCCAAAATAAGAGCTCACACTTGAGGAGATGACATAAAACTAAATCATGAAGAGTATGTCTTCCCTTTTCCTCGAAATTCCTAATTAATAACTCCGCTTCATCAAACTTACATTCTTCAAGGAGATGTTTTACTTGGATTAATTCCTCAGGTTTATCTTTCTTTTTGAATATACTTATCATACAACACTAGAAAATACTAGGTCTGGAATACAGTTCTTCGAATATAATATACAATATGATTATAAATTATATTAATCTACTTAGATAAATTCTATAAATTAAAAGAAGATTCAAAACTAAAAAAGAAATTATCCATTTTTCCCTATCATTTGTATCTACTTAGACCAATATTAGAAGGATCATTGTTGAATTTCATTTCTAATTCAAATATTTTATTGTAAAACTCTTCATCGGATAAGACATTCAAAGAAAGCACTAATTGGGACTTCATATTAATTATAAATTAGAAATATTTTGCTTAATAGCCTCATTCACTTTTTTTAATTTTTCCAAACCACTAATGTATTTCCCTTCCATAAATAGATATATTGCATCATTCGCAGGTTTTAATAAAATATTTCTCTGCTCATCATTTAGTTTAGAGATATTAGAAATAAGTTCTTGACCAATTTTAATAGCATCACCCCACATTGATTCAAAATTTTGCGGGAACCTTGGAATTCTATGCTCTACATTAGATAGGGGTATAAATTTTTTATGGGGTTCTTTTTGATACCAATATGCTACACATGAATAATCATTTTCAAAATTGTTTGCATGACCATGTTCAATAGTCCATTTAATGTTTTTATTAAACCTTATGGAATCATGAATAAACCATCGATACATGGCGTTGTTCCCAGAATAATCTTCATTTTCGATTAGGTGAAATCCTGAAAAAGGACGACAAAATTCTATTTGTGGGCTAGCTCCCCCTCCAAAAATCTCCTCTGTCCCTGTTCCATGTATAGATGGCGGCCATTTATCGTCATCAATAAATATCATATCATCTCCTTCACCATACCATCCCCCAGCAATGTTATCAATACATAGAAATAAACCAACTAATTTTCCATCTCCCTCAGTATCTAAAATTACATAATTATTATCACCTGTAATATTCTTACCTGTCCATATCTGTTTATTCTTGTCGTTCTCTGTAATTGTGTCCGAAATTTTGGTCAATTTTTCTCTATTCCAATAAGCATGAAAATACCCAATCTCCTCTGGAAATTGTTGATTAAAAATTTCGTAATCAATGTGATACCATAACGATTGAAATACACCCCCAATTGTAGAAGAGGATTGATTCTCTATTTCGATTCTAGCGTTATTAGTAAAAGGCATAGGAAAATATGTATTAAAACCATAACTACCCCCAATACCTTTATTTACGGTTACCATTAATGAATTAATTTCCCGAACTCTACAATTACCGACTAGAAAAAAATCTCCAAATGGTACTTCCACTGATGGATTTTTCTCATCATCCCAGTACATTTTTATGACTGAACACCTAAAATCTAATGGATTTTGAAGGATCATGGTGAAATAAATATGCTTTATTATTCCTGGTCCTTCAATGTCTGCTAAAACTTTACTAGAATTGCCTTCTATTCGAACATTATCTCTATTTCCTCCGGATTTATCCCAGCTTGAAATCCTTTTACTTACTTTTTTTCCTAGTTTAAACATCTCAAATATTTCATTAGGATACATATTAAAACCATATTATTGTTTTAAAATAATAAATAAATTCGAATATCTCATTTACCTTTTTTACCTTCTTAGATTACGTCTTTCTCCCTATCATTTGGATATGACCACTTAAACCAATAATAGAAGGTTCTTTGTTGAATGTTATTTCTAGTTCAAATATTTTATTATAAAGCTTTTCATCAGATAATAACTCATTTAATTTTTCCCTTCGAATGAATCTACTAAAAACTAATTTGCCGATAACTTCAATAACTTTCAACCCAGTCTTTTCAAACATATCTTTAAGTTCTTCAATTGTAAAATTATATTGAGGAAATCCTCCAGAAAACTCAGATAAATGACTTTCTATATATTGATTGATTTTTTCAAAATCATTATTTACTATTAATCGAACGAGTTGAGAGTAGAAACTATCAATTGAAACACTTACATAAGCGTCTACTTTAGCAACTCTGTATAATTCTTCAATTGCCTTTTGTGGATTACCACAATATCCAACAGGATCTCCCTGAGCTAATACCATATCAAACGATTCATTCTCAAAACAGTTCATATCTGTAATATCAGCATTTATAAACTCAATATTCTTTTCCAGATTTTCCTTCTCAGCTAATTTTAAACCAACATCTAACATCCTTTGGGCCACATCAGAGCAGATAACAGAAAAATCTAGTTTTGCTAATTTACGAGACCAATAACCAGTTCCACCCCCGGCATCAAGAATTCTAACACCTTTCTTTTTGGGGAGATATTTTTTAAGATTATGCCAAGTTACATCAAAATACAATTGCCAAGAAGGCTCTGAATATGATGCTTCATATTCTTCGGCAATTTTATCATGATATATAGTAGATTTTGTTTTTTTTTCCATATTATCACCACTCTCAGATTTTGAAAAGGTAATGGATAATAAAAGTATAACTTAATTTTATAACCTCCCCTATTTTCGGGAATGTTACTCGAATTGAATCTTTATTTCTTTCTTAAATAGATTTACTTTCTCTGATTTATATTTCTATTCCATTTTATAAGGAAAAAAAAAGAGAAAAATATAAAGATTAGTTTTAAAGCATCTTAAAAAGTTGTCGTAACGCCATGCTCATAATGTACTGTTGAATTTGCCTTGAGCCTCCTACGATTTCTTGTATTCTAGAGACGTTTAAATAATCATGCATCATTGTATTGTCACTTAAGCCAGCTCCCCCCATTAAATTAGCTGCTTCATAACAAATCTCTTTAGAAAGGCTAGTACAATGATATTTAAATTGGGAAGCACTCGCTACCATCGCTCTGCTAATATTTCCTGGTATTTCACCACCAAACTTTTCCATCTTTTTATCATATTCTTCACAGAATTTTAAGATACCTAAAGTCAAGTTCGTGGTTCGTGCCCATATATCAGTCAATAGAAAACCAACTCCTTGGAATTTGAGAATCTCCTGATCAAATTGCTTACGCATATTTGCATAGATTGCAGCATGAGAAACCGCACCCCAGCATTGGGCTATAGCCCCAAATGCTATACCTATTCGTTCGAGAACTAATCCTTCAAATAGATGCTCTCTACCTTTCCCTATTCCTCCTAAGACATATTCTTTTGGTACTCTCAAATTCTTGAAAAATTCGTGTCCTAAGTAAAGTTTTGGAACCCATGGAATATTCACTCTCTCACATTCCCAACCTTCCCAATTTGTATTAATTAAAAATTGACCCATAAGATTTCCATTGTTTTTTTCAGCAGTAGCATATGCTATGGCCCATTTCGCTTTAGGTGCATTAGTATTATAAACCTTTTCACCATTGAGAACAAAACTTCCATCTTCCTGTTCTTCACATACAGTTAATTGATGTACCGCATCTGAACCTCTTTCTGGCTCAGTTATACATATGCATCCAGAAGCCTGACCTGTTACTAAGTCCTTCAGTGCTTCAAGCCTAGCTGGTATGTTTTCATGATGATCAAATATGGGATTTATAGCTAATACTGTAGCACCACTTCCCATCGCAAATTGAGTATCAAACATATCTATTGCTAAATATCTGAGAAAATCGGCTGTTACACCATGGTAATCGTAAGTTATATCAACCATATCAAAATTATGAGCTCTTGTTATATATCCTTCTGCTCCAAACGCTGGGATCCAATCATATACGTCATCTTCTGGTCCGTGAGTAATATTATTTTTCTTTTCAAACCTCAGGCAAAACTTCTGAACTTGTTTAAGGAATGAAAACTGCTCTGATGATAAAATAGCTATTAAATTGTTATTTATGAAATTATATCGATTTTTTAAACTGAGTTTTTCTAAAATTTCGTCATTAATAACTTGGTCCACATATTTAGACATATTTTAAACCTCTAGTTAATTAAATTAAGAAATATCAATTTTTATAAAAAGTAATTTGATTATTAAAATAGGTACTTTATTAGTGCAAAATGTTCATTACTTTTTAATTTTCGTTAATAATATAATAACAAATGCGAATATGTTGAATAAAGTATAGCATAATATTTAAAAAAATAATGATTCAACAAATTAACTTCTGTAATCTATTTGAGAAACGTTTTGAGATTATAAGGCCGGTCTCAAATGGGCAGTTACTCTTAAACAAAATAACAGAGATAAAATGTTTATCAATTCCTATTAATGAAAGCACCCCAAATTTTTCCAGAGAGATGAGTTCGTTTACTCTATAATTTCCAGAAAGAAATCTTCCCTCTAAGAGTCTCACTATTTCTTGAAGTATATCTTGTTCCAAATTAGATACAATAACCCTTCCGGTTTGAGTCAGCAACGCAGAAGAAACAACAAAAGATGAAAATGTATGTAATTCATTAAAATTATTTAATAATTCATTTTTTATCTCATCTGACACTAACTGGCTTCCATTTTCCATTATATTATCAATATTTTTTTCGAAATCAAGGAATTTAGAAATTTCTCCATCATAGTTTTCAGTTAGTAAATCTAGATCAAATTTGTCAAGGAATTGATTTTTAATTTCTCTTAATTGATTTCTTAACTCAACTAGATTATCTGTTCTATCACTAAATAAAGCAAAAAGCAATTCATCCTTTTTAATTTTTTCAATTTCAAAAATAAATCGAAAAAGTCCAACTTCGATTTCTGATAATTCTTCAGTCTTTAGGGTTTGTTTTACAAAAGAAAAGATTGCACTTAAAAAGCTACTGGTTAACTTTACATTGAAAACATCTTCATAAGCCTTATAAAAGATTAATTCGCCTGTGTTCCCTTTCATTATGAAGATATTCTTTATCATTTAACTCAATAGATTCGATTATGAATTATTTAAATAGCCTTAATACTTTTCTAATATAAGTTTAGATATAAAAATCCTCTTATTAATCAGTTTCTTAAAGTAAACGCAACTCACATTTGTAAAAAGCTTGATAAAATTATAACAATAATCGAGAAATATTTCTAATTTGAATTAAAGGCCAAAACTATTGAAATTCTCATCGATAATTGCTATTTCTTATGTATTTCTGCCTTAAAATCCGTCAAATTTAGCCCATTCATCTTCTTCTTCAACTTCTTCATCATCATCAACATATTCTTCAACTTCTTCGCTTTTGTAACTCTCAGGTAATTCTTCCTCAAATTCTTCAAAGTCTTCTTCGAAAGTAATCGCTTGGTCTAAGTCAGTTATAACTTCTGCGGAAACTTTTATTTCAGGCACAACTTCTTCTACCGGTTTCTTCTTTTCTACTAATTTCAGGTAATCTCCATGAATCTTGATCGTAATGGGTGTTTCTTCCTGTAATAATCGAACAACAACCTCTTCACTTGCACTCGAGTCGTGAGGCATACGCATTACAAGTGCTCTAGCACCTTCAAATACTCCGCTTATGATTTCAACAGTATCTCCTTCCTCTAAGTATTCTGTTACACTTCTTGGCAATAATACATGTTTAAGTTCGGACAATTTAATATTCTGTACGATTCTTCCTTTTATATGAGGAATTCCTTGAACTGCTATTTGCACATCCCTTTTCTGAGGCGCCTCAAAAAATATATAGCCTGGAAGTAAAGGAGAGACAAGCATTGCCCTAATATCAGGTATTACATCTAAGATTTTAAATCGATAAAAAATCTGTTTTAAAATATTGCTTTCTTGATTAATGGTTGTTCTTACCGCAAAAAGTGTTGTGAGTTCTTCTTTGTCCTCGAGCGATTCTTTTAAGTAACTTTCATTCATCTTAAGGTCTTTACTACCATTTTCTTCTAATTCTTCATCTTGTTCTGGCATTTCTTTTCACGAATCTCATTTGAATTTAGGTTTTTAATAGATTATAAAATAAAATAAGTATATATTAATAAGGAATTCCTAAATTAAAAAATTTTGCTTTTTAACTAGTCTCTAATTATGTAATATTTGAACTTGAGGGACGTACAACCATAAAATAACTTTAATTTTAATCACACTATTATCAGTCAAAATGAAATATTATTAATATCCAATATCTCAGGAACCTTATTGTTACGCTCAAGCCAAGAGATCTCTGCTCTTGTGTATCTCCATGATATTTCACATTTTCCTAATTTATCTTGAGACTCGGTAGCCCATTCCCATGGATTTACTATTACAAGATCTCCTCGTCTAATCCAAACTCTTTTTTTTATTTTTCCACGAATTCTACCCATTCTATGTTTCCCATCTTCACAGAATACCCTCATCCTATCACCTCCTAGTATGTCAACAACAATTCCAAACATTTCCCCTAACTTTTTATTAGGGAATTTAACCCTTGTAATTACGGGTTCTTCCTGACCCTTCCCTTTCTTCCCTTTTTTTTTTGCCATAATTATCCTTTAATTCATAATGTATATTTTTAAATTCAAATCTTATCTTCAGGTTTATAATCTCCTTTGATGAAAACAATCTTGATTGGTTCATTTGAATCATTTCTAATATTATGCATTTCTTTAGGTTCACACAAGAAAACACTACCTTGTGGTGCTGGATACTCCTTATCATCAACAATCATAATACCATCTCCTTCAATAAAATAAAAAGTTTCATCAATAATATTATGACCATGTGCATTTTCACCCATCATTTCTCCGGGTTTTAGCAGTATAACCCCCCAGTCTATCGACGGGCCTCTCATTAGATATTTTACTCCAGATTCTCCACCTCTATATTCAAAATCTGTTTCATGTACTTTTTTTATCGTAAATCACCAATGGTGTAAATTATATCATAAAACAAATTATCTAGAGTAAATTATAAATCTTACCCATTATAAAGAGATTCATAGGTAATTTTAAAAACTTTTACGACTTTGGAAGAATATATGAGGTGAATAAAATGTTCCCATCTTTTAATTTTGTAAGAATTCCTAACATAGTTTTCGGCGCTGGAAAGTTAAATGAACTATATGATATTATCCCAAAATTTGGAAGAAATATTCTTTTTGTAATTGGTAAGAGTTCATTGAAAAAATCAGGTAAATGGGACGAAATTACATCAATCTTAGATAACAAAGCTTTCAATTATTCTGAATTATCCATTTCTAAAGAACCGTCTCCACCAGTTATTGATGAAGCCGCAGCGAAATTTCGAACGAAAAATATTGAATTGGTGGTAGGGATAGGCGGTGGCAGTGTCATTGATGCAGGAAAAGCAATCTCAGCAATGATTCCGAAGGAAGATTCGATAAAAAACTATTTAGAAGGAGTTGGTAATAAGACTCATGATGGCAAAAAAATTCCTTATATCGCAATTCCAACTACTTCTGGTACTGGGAGTGAAGCTACAAAAAATGCAGTTATTAGCGAGATTGGTCCAGAGGGTTACAAAAAGTCCTTACGACATGATAATTTAATTCCCAATATTGCTCTTATAGATCCAGAGCTCACGATTTCTTGTCCTCCTTCTATTTCGGCAGCATGCGGAATGGACGCTTTTACTCAATTACTTGAGGCCTATGTTTCACCTAAAGGGAGTCCTATGACAGATGCATTATCATTTAGCGGTATGAAATATATGAATAAAAATCTATTATCCGCATGTTCAAGTGGAGCATCTAATATCGAAGTTCGAACTGCTGTAGCATATGGATCACTTATGTCAGGAATTACTTTAGCAAATGCGGGATTGGGTATTGTACATGGATTAGCTAGTGCTGTAGGTGGTTTATTCGATATTCCTCATGGAGTCATATGTGGTAGCCTCTTAGCAGAAGCAACCAAAATAAATATTAAAAAATTGCACGAGCAGGATTATAGTAGAAAAGAAAGCCTAAAAAAATATGCAAATATTGGGGTATTATTATCAAAGGGTAAAATTGAAGAAACGGGAAAAATTGATGAAAATTGTTCAAAGTTAATCATTATTCTTGATAGATGGACTCAAGAACTGAAAATAGAACGTCTAGGTAAATATGGTATAAACATTGAAGATATTGAAATAATTATAGAAAAAACAGGATTGAAAAATAATCCCGTTAAATTAGAAAAAGAGGATATGAAAAATATTCTAATAAATCGGCTTTAAAAATAAAGATTAATCTCTAGAGATTTTTAATAATTTCTTTTGCTAATAATCTAAATGCTAGATTCACGTTCACGCCAGTTTTAGAAGAGGTTTTCAAATATTTAAAAAAGCCGTAATTTTTTGGAAAAGTTCGAGCAAACTTATCATCCACCGTAATCGAATCGGTCAAATCTAATTTAGTTCCTAAGAAAATTATTGGGATTCCCGGATTTTCACTTCGACAAATATTAACCCATTGTTCTATGTTTTCTAAACTAGATGGTCGTGTAAGGTCAAAAAGTAAAAGTGCTCCTTTGGCACCGACGGAATAATCTTTTAATAAAGGTCTGAAATGATCTTGTCCGCCAAAATCCCAAACTTGCAAAGTTATTGTTTCTCCTTTAATATAAATCTCTTTGAGGAAGAACTCGACACCAAGGGTCATTTTTGTATCTGCAAGGAACTTATTTTCAATAAACCGATAAAGAAGCGTTGTCTTTCCTACTCCTCCATCTCCAGCTGTTATTATTTTAAGAAGTTTGCTCATATTTAACCACATTTATTATAAATTAATAAATGGATTATTGTGATATGAAATTAAATTATTTTAATATTATATAAAGAATCTAGATTAAAATTTCTATGCTGTTTTTTCTTAATTACTTTGTTAAGATTTATCAATCGATAAAAATTTTTTTTGCCGAAGAAAAATAGTATTTAAATATGATCCTCTTGCTTTCCTACGTAATTCCGAATCATTACTTGCTATAAAAATGTTGTATCCTTTATTCTTTAACTCTAAAGATTTACGCAAGAGGAATTCATCAGATGATTCATTGTTCTCTTTAGTGTCTTCATGGAAAACGATATCAAAATTAACTCTATTCTTCTCAAGGTATAATAACCCGGAGTCGAGTAACCTTTTGAATTTCGTACTCCTTGGTTCTCTTCTCCTTTTAGCTTCAAGCTCATCTAGTATTTGTTTAAATATAATAAATCT
>JBHLOJ010000003.1:0-37234 GCA_048940605.1 Promethearchaeota archaeon | reverse complement strand
TTGAATTTCGTACTCCTTGGTTCTCTTCTCCTTTTAGCTTCAAGCTCATCTAGTATTTGTTTAAATATAATAAATCTCAGCTTTCCTTCCAATTTTAAACGTATTTCATTCAAATAATCTATTTTAAATTGAAAAGGAAGCAAAATGAAATTTGAATCAATTACTATTAAGTTCATATTAGAGTTTAATAAGTCTGTCGCTCTAAAATTTTTTGTGTCAACAAATCAAACGCTGTATATACATTTTCACCTGTTTTAGACGAGATTTTAAGAAAGTCAATTAGATTAAATTCATTAAGAAATGACCTTGCATAATCATCATCCACTTGAATCTCATCAGTTAAATCTAACTTAGTACCAAGAAACAAAACGGGAAGATTTGGATCACCTTTCCTTACTATGTTAAGCCATTGTTCCAAATTTTCTAGACTGGACATTCTTGTAAGGTCAAACATAAGAAGTGCTCCTTTTGCTCCAAGCACATAACTTTCAAGCAAAAATCTAAACCTTTCTTGGCCTCCAAAATCCCAGAGCTGAAGCGTGCACTGTTTTGCATCAACTTCTGTCTCTTTTAGAAAGAATTCGACTCCTATCGTCATTTTTGTCTCTGCTGAGAATTTTCCCTCTACATACCTGTGTAAGAGAGTTGTTTTTCCAACTCCTCCTTCTCCTGCTGTAAGGATCTTTAATATGAACTTCTGAGGCATTCCTACAATCTCTTTTTGTTTTATGGACGAAAACTTTTAAAAAATTAAATTTTTGGAGGTTTTTAACTAGATCTAATTTTTTCTGTTATAATTATAATCGCTTTACCTATTAATATTCTTTAGTTAATCGAAAGTTTAAAAATTAATTTTTAAAATAATCTTTTATTTTTGTTTTTTATTCTTTTTTTAAATATAATTCAATAATAAACAATTTCAAAATAAATTTTATTAATCTGGGAATAATAATTTCAACAGAACTCATTCAAAAAAGTGATTTAAATATGAAAATGAAAAAGAAAATTCCAACAGAAGAAGATCTAAAAAGACTGGACGTAGAATCATGGGGTACTTGGAACAAGGAAGTGAGTGAATTTGATTGGTCTTATGGGGATACAGAAACATGTTATATACTCGAGGGAGAAGTAGAAGTAACAGATCCTGTATCTGGGGAGAAAATTGAATTTTCTAAGGGTGATCTGGTTCAATTCGAAAAAGGATTGAAATGCGTGTGGAATGTGAAAAAACCAGTTAGGAAATACTACAATTTTGATTTGAAATTTGGAGATATAGACTAAATTCAAATCATTTTTTTTACTCTATCATCTCACATAAAGATTTGATCTTAAATCTTTAAATAAAATTAATTATCAATAGATATAATAAAACTAATTTTATCTTGATTTAATATGGAAGATTATCTACCTTTTGGTTTGAGTGATTTTAAAGTAGAACAATTAGGTTTTGTATATAAAGATATTAGAAAACAAGCTAAAATAATGGAATCTTTCTTTGGTATTCCAAAATTTACTATACTTGGGCCTTTAGAAATGGAAATCACTTACCGTGGAAAACAGACGAAATGGACTGCTTCCGGGGCATTTGGACGATTATTTAATAATGTTGAGATCGAATTAATACAAGTTTATGGTGGGGAATGCATTCATAAAGAATTTTTAGATCAGGGGAAGGAAGGATTTCACCATATTCGTAGTTCTGTTGATGACTTAGATACAGTAATAGAGAAATTTAAAGAAGTAGGTATTAGTGTACTGCAAAAAGGTACAATTATTGCTTCCACCTATGCTTACATGGACACAGAAGCCATATTGGGAACAATTCTGGAATTTTCAGCAACAAAAAGGGGAAGAAGGAGAATATAAATTTCTAATAATTTAATTTAACCAAATCTTTGTTTATCTTTATGCTCTTTTACAGAAATTTCTCTTTCATTCAATCTATCAAGTTTAACTAATGTGTCTTGAATAGCTTTAATTTCTTGCCTAGTATTTATTTTATAATCCTTTAAATTATCAAGCATTTCCTTCTCGCTATAACCTTTATTGTAAATTTCCTTGAATGCATTAATAGTATTTTCATGATAGCAGATATATTGTTTATTTAAGAAAACTATTAACCATTTCTTTTTCTCTTGGTTTTGAGATAATTCAAACATCTCATCTCTGATTTTGTTAATAGGTTTATTTAATTTCCTAGCAATTAATTCATCCTCAATTTTATAATACTTTTTCATAAATCTGTTGAGTTTATTTTTAAAAAAGAGTCTAGGAATAAATGATAGCAAAAACATCACTAATGTTATTCCTGCCATCCAAATTGCTGCAATTGGATTAAAAAACGCTATAATAACAATAATTATTACAAGAATTAAGAACCATCTACGTCCAATACTTTTAAAAAAAACTATATACTTTTTTGGCATAATTTTCCAATTTAACGCTTTTAATTATGATATACTTATAATTGATTACATAAAAGAATTATTTTTGAATAATTTATAATATCTTTAAGGTAAAATAAATCAGGTATAACCACATAAATAAGCGTTTCCGGGTTCCCGATCCATCTCGAATCAAGTTGGGTTTTCGGTATGGGACCGGGTATTATCCTTATAAACTATGACCGTAAGCGAACTTACAGTTTGAGGTTTCCCACAGACTTTCTACTGCAGTACTATCCTTCAACGCTTAAGAGTTTAACTTCCGGCGCTTTACTGAATGTTGTAAATTTATGTGGTTATAAGACCTCGGATTTACCATTTAATAAGTACGGTTATTTACAACGTAAATACCTTCTTATTAGGTAATGAGTAAATAGAAATAATAAAGACTAGTAATTAAACTTTTTCATAGAAAAAGGCAAAATTTAAAAGGAGTAAACTAAGATATGCCCTAGAATATGATATTTCAACTAATCATCCAAAACGTTGAGTGGTACCAATATTTAATAAATATTTTAATTGCAGTTATAGGGAGAGCACTTGATTTACTCAGTACGCGCTATGTGTCGAAAGAATTGAAATTAGAGACAAATCGACTTGCTAAACGTATTGGATGGAAAGGGATGATCATGATGCAGATACCTGTAGTAATATTGGGGGCACTAGACTTCTATTTTAGTTTCTTTATTTTATGGTGGAGTATATTCCTTTTTGCCAATAACATAGAGGGGAGTTGGTATATAAAGGAAACTGGAGAAGCAGAATATCATAATGAATTAAAATCTCGAGTAAAGAAATCAACAATTTGGAAAATCTTATTCAGTGAAATTTCATACATTTTAAAGTTTTCATTAGCGGGGATTTTTATAATTATTTTCTTGTTTGTTTACTATGATTTATTAGCCGTATTTTTGATTTCTTTAGCCCTAATCATCCAAGGAATTTTCGGAGCAATTAGTTCAATTTCTTTTCTTATAAATTTGAGAAAAAATGATCATTTAGATGAGAAAAACTCAGAATAAATTGAGATTCTTTATGCTGATGTTTCAATTATTCTTGTATATTTTTTTATTCCTTTATAAATTGTAAAAATAGAAACTCCAGCAATTCCAACAATCACAAATAAAGAAATTGGAAGTAAATAATCAACCATATTTTTCGGAATGGTAAACCTGAAAGAGTCCTGATAAATAATATCTGTGTTGTTTGCGTAATCTCTTATAAATATAAAATAAGAATATACTCCTGGAGACAACCTACCAATATTAAATGAGAAAGCATTTTCATTTTCTTGGATACTATTTGATGACGTATAATATGTAAAATTCTCAAAATCATTATTCGAAATGAAAAAATGAACATTTTCTATTCCTGAACAATTATCATAAACCTCTATATTGAAATTAATTATGTCTGAAGTTGAGGGATGTTCAGGAAGGCAATTTATTCTAGTTAATTCAGGTTTTATATTATCTATAGAAGTTGTAAAATTGAAATATGAAGGGATTAAGTTATGACCCGTTATTGTGACATTATATACTTCATTGGATTGTTTAGGTAATCTGAATTTAGCAATACCATTAATATCCGCGTATGTAGTATAATATTTACCATCAGAAGTCTTAAAATGTACTCTCGCATATGGCACTATGTTGTCATTAAAATCTTTGATTGTAATGGAATTGAATCCCCCTTCATAATACATTTCGTTAAATGGATTCTTAGCATTTCTTGGATAATTTGTGTAAATATCAACTTCTGGATCTCCTAAAAGGTTATATGTGAGAATATTTTTACGTTCGAAATCATAAGTGGTTGATCCACCACCATTATTATAATAATCACTATTTATATACGCAACTTTGGAATCATATAATGCCCTTCCTTGTTGAAATTTCTTTTGTTCGAAAAACTCTTCCCAGAATAATTTTGCATTTCCACGATTTAACTTCTCAAGGTTACTATCATCTTCAAAATACCACGTAACTCTTAATCCACCAATTACACCAATAGCTCCGGCATCAAGTCTTTTTATTAAGGTTTCTCCTATACTATTATCATTAAAATCATAACATGACATAGTACAAGCGTCAAGATAAACCAAAGAAGGCATGTGAATGTTTGAACTTGAATCTGCATCTGAAGTAGTAAATCCAATAGTATGGGGGTCAATATAATATGATGTGGGATCACCATGACCTGCCATTATAACTGTAGAAGATCCATTATTAAAATAACTTTTGAGAATTGAATGGGTAAGATTACCTTCTTCCTTAATTAGATGAGTATAATTCAGAACTGATTTTGCATAATTTTGAATTATATAATTTGTTAAACGGCTTTCATATTCTCCATCAGTGGAACCACCAACAGGAAAATCAGATATTCCACCTGCTAATAGCATTCTATTCATCCAATCCCCAATTTCAGGGTTTGTTTCATATTTTAATGTTTTATTTACCATAATTTCCAGCTCATACGCGTCATTTGCAGGAAATCGTCCAACATAGACTTCTGGTATCCATGAGATTTCGTCAATTCCAAAAGAATTGTCTTGAGGTGCTTCTCCCCAATTTTCATCCCCATCATTATCCCAATTACCAGTAAGATCTGCATAATAAAAGTCTGTTGGTTTATAATCTTCTCCACCCACTGTTTCACTTCTTCCATTACCCCAAATATCCACGTCAGGATTATATACATATCGAATGGGGATATTACTATTCTCAGCATCACCAGCTAAAAGAACCCATTGGATATTTTCACTATCATAATAGGCTTTAATCATGTTTCTGATACGATTAGCGTCGTCTAATCCATCATACGCGGAGAAATTACTTAATATAATTGTTTTCACACCCTTTTCATTTTTCCACTCCGCTAAGGGTTCTAAAACATTGATAAAATTTGTATCATTTTTCGTTATAATTAACATGTTAATTTTGGGGTCATACCAGAGATCGTTTAATGAGCTATAATTAATTTCAGGTATAAAGGATAAATCAACCTTGGTATAGTCATTAGTTGACAGACTATTTTCTGAGAAATTCAAATTTTTTATATAAAGGTTAGGATTAATAAAGAAAACACTCAAAACTAAAGTAATAATGAGTAAAATAAATGAATATGATCCAACCTTATTTCTAGAAAATTTAACCATCTAGTATCAATAAAAATTATTATTATTTATTTAATTTTAGAAATAATAAAATAGAAATAAGAATCTAATTATTATAAAAATAAATTGTTGGATTATTACTAGTATGCCACTTCGGTTTAATATATGCCCTCATTGTGAAAAAAAAATTATATTTAAAATTGAAATAGATAATGTCGATTCTAGTCATTATCCTGCTCCAGTTTATATCGTCTGTAATTCTTGTAAGAAATTATCTACTTTCTACGTAGATAGCTTATTGAGAATATCATATAAAGAGCTTGAAAAAAAGCCTGGTGGCATAACCACAATTCAAACCGAGTAAATGGTTTTTTACATAATTTTTTTTAAAAGAAATTAGTAGATTGATTAATTTAATAAAAAATCTTTTCTTAATGTTTCATAGGGAAATATTTATACAGCAGTTATAATACTTTAATTTTTACTAACATGTCCTATGAATTAGAAGATATTTCTGGAATTGGAAAGTCAACCGCAGAAAGAATGAAAGCTGCAGGAATAGATTCAATTGAAAAACTGGTTGATACTAAACCTGATGATTTGGTAAAATTAAGAATAAAAGGTTTGGGAAAAGCAACTGCACAAAAAATTATTACAAATGCTAGAAAGATTTTCGAAGAAATAGGGGGAAAAACTGAATCGTCAAAAACGAAACCAAAATCAGAACCAGCTTCTAAAGTAATAGGACAAAATATTAAAGAATTAATGAAACAACAAGCGGAATGTAATATTGGTCTTGTTGGTCATGTAGATCATGGTAAAACTACATTGGTTAAATCTTTAACAGGCGATTGGACTGATAGACATTCTGAAGAGCAAGAAAGAGGCATTTCAATAAAGTTAGGATATTCAAATGCTACAATTCTTTATTGTCCTATTTGCGATGAATATACAACAACCCATCTTGCTGAAAAAAGTAGAGAGAAAGGAAAACCTCGATTTGTATGTACCAAATGTAATGGAAATTTAGAATTTAGACGTAATATATCTTTTGTTGATGCTCCAGGTCACGAGATATTGATGGCAACCATGCTAAGTGGTGCGTCCTTAATGGATGGAGCATGTCTTTTAATTGCTGCTGACGAGCAATGTCCCCAACCACAAACCCGAGAACATTTAGCTGCTTTAAAAATAGCAGGTATAAACAACATTATCATTTTGCAAAATAAAATTGATGCTGTTTCTCGCGAGCAAGCTTTAGAGAATTACAAACAGATTAAAGAATTTGTCAAAGGGACAATTGCTGAGAAAGCCCCAATAATACCTTTATCGGCAGTTTTTGAGGCGAATATGCATCTAGTTTTAAGGGCTTTTGAAGAAGTAATCCCCACTCCAGAATTTAATGAAGAAGAGGAATTTCAATTTTTAATAGCAAGATCATTTGATATCAATCGACCTGGTAAAGCAATTATCGATTTAAAAGGTGGAGTGATAGGTGGTTCAGTTTTAAAAGGTAAAATTAATATTGGAGATCAAATTGAAATTAAACCGGGAATCCGTATTAAAGATGAATACATCCCAATTAAATCGACAGTTGTGAGCATTAGTCAAGGAAGCAATTTTTTAAAAACAGCTAAACCTGGTGGGTTAATTGGTTTAGGTACAAAGTTAGATCCTACTTTGACTAAAGGTGATCATCTAATTGGACATTTAGTTGGAGGTCCGGGAACTCTTCCAGACATATTAGCAGAAGTTGAGTTAGAAGTCCATCTTTTAGACCGAGTGATTGGTTCTGAAGTTCAAATGAAAGTCCAACCACTTAAGCATGGTGAAAAATTGTTATTAGTTGTTGGTACAGAAAAGACTGGGGGAACTGTCACAAAAATATTAAAAAATTCTACTATAATAAAACTTAACCCCCCAATATGCCCTCCCGAAAATTTTATTTATGCTATTTCTCGTATAATTAATAGACGTTATCGTTTAATAGGATATGGAGAAGAAATGAATCACAATTAAATTGCATATTTACATAAGATCTATAGGTAGAACTAATCTATGATGAATATGAAAGAAAAATCTCTCTTATTTTTCCTCTGATTAAACTTAAAGAGGGATCAACACTGCTAAAAATTTTTTCTAATGATTTTACAACTTCTTTATCGATATCAGAATTACTTGCTTTTGTGATATTTTGTTTTGTCTCATACAGGACCATATTACCTTCGATCTTTGCTAAAAAATGGAGTACAATTTCTATATCTACTTTACTAGATAAACTATTACTAGTAATTTCTTTAAATTCATAAAATATTTCAGTCATTACACGTTTTGCCAAAAAACCAATAAAATCATCAATATTATCGCAGAAAATAACGATCAAAATTCATTTTCTTAATTTTTTATATTTTAGATAAAATATTGCCCCCACAATTAGAATAATCCCGTTTATTCCTCCAAAAACTAATATCCAGAAAGGGTAGTGAACAACATTTGTAGATATATAATTAATCTCTTTGTATGTAGAAACCGACGCCTCTTTTACGAATTTTCCTCTCCAATAAACTCGTATCGTATAATTTCCCCGAGGTACATTATATAATACAATTTGTCCATTTCCATCAGATTTACTTGGAATAATAGGCTGGCTAGTAGTATTTGAGACATATGTTCCATATTTTGCTCCACAATAAAAAACCTCAATTTCTGCACCTACTAAAGGCATTTTAATGTTATCAGTAATAACAATTTTCAACTTATGAAATGTGGAATATTTAATCGAAAAGGGACAAGTTTCACCTACTAACAAAAATGGTATTGTTACATTGATGCCCAACCTATTAGAACCAGAAGCATTAGCATCACCAAATAAAACATCTCTATTGAATAGTGAGTATGTGTCGAGAACTTCTTCAACATAAAGACTAGGTTCATAAAATTCTACATTTTTTAAGTAAATATGTTCTGGACCTGATATTAAGGTACTAAAATAAATTTTTTCTCTAATTTCTCTTTGATCTATAAGTCTGTCGATAGCCCATGAAGACCCAACGGGTTTCTCGAATTTTAACATATAAGAACAGGTAAAATTCAGGGAAAATGTACTATTATTTGGAGTGAATTGATCAGAAAGCAACACTTTTATTGATTTATCAGGATTTAAATGAGTACCAATATTCGCCTCAGTTCCCATTAACATTAATTTATGGTCATTAAATTTCTCCTTATCCAATGGATTAACAGTTAAGGCAACATCCCAAAAATAAATTTGTAATATAGTGTCTAAATCCTCTGTATATAACCTGGCAATCAGATGGAAAGAATATTGAAATTCAGCGACTATTTCTTGTTCTGCTTCATTAATTTCCAAATTTTGATTTTGCAACTGCTCAATTTTCCAATCACCAAAAGGCATTACCTTATCCCATATGATGTACATATCAAAACTATCGTTATTACCTTCTTGGAAGTAGTCTTCGTAGTAAAAAACTATATATTGTCTCTCATCAATGGTGTAATCGATATTCTCAGTTAATTTATTTATTTCAGTGCCGTTATTGACATAAAGTTCTAATAGATATATTTGTGTAAACCGGGCATGATAAATTAAATATTTTGCCGTTGAATTATTATATTCTACATGTAATGTTTCATTCAAGGTGACCCTTGCTGTTACATCATCAACTATTTCAGGATCAAGATTATGGATTATGGCTGAACTTGTACAATTAATAAATTCCATGCTTGTTGTATTTATAGTCAAAGCTCCAGAGAGTAAATCGTTAAGAATAAGTGGATGATAAACATTTTGATTAAGAAATCCTGTTATTAAAATGTTAAAATTAATATCATCAATTGTTATATTTCCTAGTCCATATTTAGGTGTTTTTAGGATTTCAGTGTAATTATCTTTTGTAAAATCATTTATATTGAGGTTTTTTTCTTGAGTGTACTTCTGGTTTTGATTATTTTCAGGCAAAATACTAAAATTAGTAAAAACTATTGGTATTAGGATTATTATAATCACTGAAATAAACAGAAATGTCTTTTTAGAAAATATGGGCTTAATCCAAGTTTTATTTGACATATTTTAGCTTATAATTTTGAAATCTTAAAGACTGAAATTTAAATAAATTAAAAAAATTTATCCTTAGATTTTAATTTTTACCTTGATTTCAGGAAAAAAGCAAAAATCAAATAGGATTAATAATAATTATAGAATTAATTTGAAAATTATCAGATTTTGCTCTAAACAAAAAGGTAGTAATTTTATATAATTAACTCTTCATATTTTAGGATTTTTTGATATGTAAATAATTAAAAATTAATTAAATAAGTAATTGATATAGATGACCGAGAAACCGGATAAAGTAAAATTTTTGGAAGATTTTAATAATGCTGTAGATCAATTTGTCGATCATTCATATCCAAGAATTATGACTATTTCTCATAATGATGCAGATGGCATTAGTAGCCTACACATTATTCAGAATTTATTATATCAATTAAAGAGAGACTATGATTACTTTATTTATAATAGATCTGTTTCTTGGGAAAATTATTTAAAAGGAATTCTATCTAAAAGACAAAGTGAAAAAACTGCCTTTATATTCACTGATCTAGGTTCTAATTTAGCAGAATTAATCCCTATTGTAAGAAGTAGAAAAGAACATTTTTTCATTCTTGATCATCATGAAGTAGAGGATGATATTAAATTTGATGATATACCCGAAAACCTATTTTTTGTAAATCCAACAATTCATGGATTCGATGGTCTTGAACATATTTCTGGAGCAACCCTTACTTATATGTTTGCTAAACAAATAAAACCTTCAATAATTAAACAAGGATGGCTAGCAGTATTAGGAATAGCTGGAGATTCTTTAAAGTCAATGGATAAACTTCAATCTTTTAATCGAGAAGTATACGAAGAATTAATAAACGAAGAACTTGTTGAGGATCAAGAAGGGCTTACATTATTTGGAAGTATGCATGATTCCGTGAAAAATGGTTTAAGGTACAGTATTTTACCTTATATTAATGGAGTTGGTGGAGAATCTGATAATAAAATCAAATCTTTGTTGAATTCAATACAAATAGATCCTTCAACTAATGTTACTGAACTCAATAAAGAGGAAATTCATAAGATTCAACAAAAAATTAATATAGATAGCTATGGTCATTATGCTTTGCTACCACATAAAACAGGCTTACTAAAATTTACATTTGAACATGCACTGTTATTGAACATTTTATGTTTTAAAAACATCAGCGCAGCTATTTCAATTACACAATTAAAAACAATTACCCGTTATGCCAAGAATTTATATATGGATTATATCAATAATCTTGTAAATAATTTGAAAACTATCTCTAATGAATTACCTACTCTGGAGACAGAGAAAGCTATAATTATGGAAGTTAAAGGAAAAATACCTCCTAGCAACTGGTCAGATACAGCAAGTTTCAGTGCTGTCAATGAACTTTTTGATCCTTATAAAATATTATTTTTAGGGGGTTTAGAAATGAAATCTGGTACAATAAAATTAAGTATCAGATGCTCACGGAAATATGTTAAAAGTAATAATGGAGACGGGGTGAATAAAATCATTTCTAAAATAAAAAATGAATTGGGGGGTGTTGGAGGAGGACACAAACTTGCTGGGGGTATAAGGTTATCAAAACCTTCTTATAATAGATTAAAGAGCAGAATTGATGAGTTTATTTAATATTTATCTAAAAATTATACTCAAATGATAATCAATGAGATTTCTCGAAAAAATTGATGAAACTAATTATATCCTTCGCATCAATGTCAAACCGAATTCGAAAAAACAAGATATAATCAATAACGACAAAACTCTTACAATTCATGTTAAATCTAAGGCTATGAAAAATAAGGCAAACAAAGAGCTGATTGATTTACTAAAAGCTAAACTTGAACTCGCTTCACATCAAATTAGTATTGTTTCAGGATTTAAAAATATTAATAAGATTTTGCAAATAAATTTTCCAAAAACACAGAAAAAACAATCATTGATTAATAAATTACTTGATTATTAATCTTTATACTAACTCCCTATTTTTATTTGACGACCACATTTTAGACAGGTTATAAAATGAGTCATACCCTCATCTGCTCTTCGTGTTTGCCTTGATTCCAAGTGTGCTTTTGTATATCCACAACTGGGGCATTTAAAATTCTTGATGGAGCTTCTTAAATGCTTTTCTTTCCAGTCCATTACTTCTGTTAAATTAATAACCTCATTTCTAATGGGGTGTTCGATTTTCTTAGTTAATTTGTATGCATCTGACTTTTCTTCAGAAAAATCTTTTACTGCTCCACATTTACATCTAAATACTTTTTTCCCGTTTACCGTTGATGGGAGCATCATGCTTCCACATTCATCACAGAATTCCATTAAATCCAGGTCCTTCTAAATAAGATTTATAACTAAATATAATAAATTAATTCTACCAAATAATTCTTTTGAATCTAGAACCTGAATCCAAAGATCAATGCACAAAAAATAACTCCTGCAATCAGATCTGCAGTAGTACCTGGATTTGATTTCCCTTTTTTTTCTTGTAGTTCTCTATCTAATTCAAAAGTAAGTTTTAAACCCTCTTCAGAGGAAATTCCTCCTTTTTCTATTATTTTAGATGCAAAATTCGACACATAGGATGCAGAATCTATTCCCAACTTTCTTATTATTAGTGTATCAGGGTGTAATGAAAGAATTTTTAGAAATGTATTTACAGATGCTATATTGGGATCATCAAATTGATTATACATTTCAAGGAAGTATGGTAATCCCTCATTTAATATAATATGGAATCCTGTTGAATATTCTAAGCTAATTAAATCATATTCACTTGATAGATTATAAATTTTTTTTAAGGTAATTTTTTCTTCACTAATCTCTCTGAGTGAACTATCATCGTTAATATCGAATTTTTTGACCTTTCCTAAACCTCCAGGATTGCATAATCTTATAGCTTTGTAGAGATTAATGGTATCTTCTACTGTGGCTTCATCAATAATTTTGTTTAAATAATAACTAAAATCGTCAAAATTAAGATTGTTAGTTTTAAGACATAGTGAAGCAGCAGCAGCAAGAGGAGCTAATAATAAAATGTGACCAAGCAAAACATTTCCTCCACTTTGCCATTTTATCATTTGTTCTGCGGCTTCTTTATAGAAAAGACCTAACTCTATAAATTTATACTTCTTGTCATCATTAATTGACAATTGGTATATTTTTTCGCAAAAATTCCTAAAGGTAGGTTGGATAGCAGCTATTCCTCCTAAGAAATGTTCAAATTTAGTGTCATCAAAATCTTTAGTTCGGTGTACATTCCCAGGTTTAGGCCAACCCGCAACCTCTAATAAACTCGCTAAATTAATACATCTCATCAAGTCATCAATTGATTCGATGGATAATATGAGGTTGGTCTTTTTCACAGACACAACTTAATATAATCATTTTTTATATAATAATATTTAGTAAGAAGAAGAATTAATAATAGCTTAATTCAATAATTTTCTTTTCCTTAACGGTATACCCTTCTTTATCAACCAAATTCAATGAAATAGGTCTAAAATCTTTATTTAATCCCTTTTTATGTAAAAATTTTTTAATTCTAAGTCTTAATGCTCTTTTAGATAATTTTACTGGCATAGAAATTGTAATTTCATTCCCATCTCGATTAAGGTTTATTTGAGGGAGAGATTCTGCTAAAAATCTTACCAAATCCTCTACATGTTGATCACTTTTAAAACTTAAATCTTTAACATTTACTGTGATCGATCTTCTTTCATCTTCACTCATTACTACATCACTCTTTATATTAATTAAAAATACTATTAATTTTTTATGATTTTAATATTATAATTCATTATCCTAATTACTTTATGAGAAAGATCTTATCGAAATAAATTAGTTTCCAAATCTTTTATGGTGAATTGAACTGGTACATTATGTAAATTTGAATTATGAACCAAATAAAGATGACCTTATCGCAATGTATTATGTCGAAAAATCATCTGATTGCAGAGATTTAGAGCAAGCATGTGAAGAAATTGCTAAAGAAAGCTCAATAGGGACATGGACTGAAATAGCTACTTTATCTGCAGATATTGCTAAACAACTCAAACCATCAGCATTCTACATTGATGAAAAAAACAATGTGGTGAAGATTGCATATACAAAGGAGTTATTTGAAGCAGATAATTTACCTCAAATTTTAAGCGCAATAGCTGGAAATATATTTGGGATGAAAGTGTTAAAATATTTAAGATTAATAGATGTCTCTTTTCCTAAAAGTATCGTTTCTGCTTATAAAGGACCAAAATTTGGGATTGAAGGAATAAGGAACCTAACAAAAATTAAAAGTCGACCGTTGCTTGGAACAATTGTTAAACCAAAGGTTGGGTTAAATGAAATTGAACATGCAAATGTATGTGGTCAAGCGTGGAACGGAGGCTTAGACATCGTTAAAGATGACGAGAACTTAACAAGTATGTCTTTTAATAAGTTTGAGAAAAGAATTAAGGAAACTCTAAAAATCCGAGATAAGATTGAAAAAGAAACTGGAGAAAAAAAGATATATATGCCTAATATAACGGCACCATTAACTACAATGAAAAAAAGAGCTGATTTTGTTATTGAAAATGGTGGAGAATATGTCATGTTAGATATTTTAACTGTTGGTTTTTCAGCTCTCCAAGAAATAAGAGATTATCTAGATGATAAGGATGTAGTAATCCATGCTCATAGAGCAATGCATGCAGCTATTACTCGAAATAAGAAGCATGGAATTACAATGTTAGCTTTAGCTAAGTTAATGAGATT
Organism: Promethearchaeota archaeon; assembly: GCA_048940605.1. GTDB lineage: Archaea > Asgardarchaeota > Lokiarchaeia > Sigyniarchaeales > SOKP01 > Loki-b32. Next base: position 22,817 of record JBHLOJ010000003.1, on the reverse strand, counting down.
GATAGGAATGGATCAGTTACATACAGGAACGGTTGTCGGAAAAATGGAAGGTGAACGGCAAGACGTTGTAGAAATAAATAAGAATATTACTGAACAAAAAGTTGTTGGAAATAATTTAACAACACTCGATCAAGATTGGTATAATATTAAACCAGTCTTGCCTGTGGCTTCCGGGGGTTTAAGTCCGCTACATATTCCAGACCTGATGAAAATATTAGGAAAAAATTTAGTTTATCAATTTGGTGGAGGGTGTCATGGTCATCCCGATGGGACGGAGGCTGGTGCTCGTGCTATAAGACAATCAATATCTTCTGTCCTAGAAGGATATGATCTAGAAGATTATGCTAAAGATCATATTGAATTAGCAAGAGCTATCGAAAAATGGGGCTAAATATATATTTTAAATAATTATACCAATTCTGGATACCATTTTTCAAAATAATTTGGAACATGACTTGAAGCAAAAATCCCAGCTTCAGTGATTAATCCATCTATATATCGTCGAGAAACAGTTTCGAATGCAGGATTTAGAACTTCAACACCTTTAGGAGGGTTTTCCCATACTTCTTTTGGCTCTCTCATCTCAATGGTTTCTAAAATTCCAAGATTTGTCTCTGGATTGTATTTTAATAATGGAGAAGCGACATAGAAAGGAACATGTTCCTCATGGGCTACTAATGCTAATAACCTTGAACCTATTTTATTAATTATCGTGCCTTCACTTGTTATACTATCTGCCCCAATTATTATTAAATTAACTTCAAAATGTCTTACGGCCCACCTCATAGCACTATCAACAACATGAGTGACTTTTATTCCCGCTTCTGCTAACTTATTTGCTGTTTTCCTACCTTGTAATCTGGGTTGTGTTTCTGTATTAATTACATTGAAGTTCTTATTTTGATCTTTAGCTTCTAAGAGAATAGCTGTAACTAAACTTGAATGACAATGAGTCATCACATTAAATTTTGTATATATTTTAGGAATTCGCCGAGATCCTATTATAGCAATTCTTCTTTTTGCAGTTTGAAGCATATCATGATACTGGTTTTTGTATTTTTCTATTATATCTGAAATAAACTCAGCATAACAACTCTCTTTATCTTTTTCTAGTTTACTCATGATAAATTTTAAACCATTTTTCATAGCGGGTTCAGTAGGTCTTGTATCAATTAAAATGTCAACAGCTTTGTATAAACTTTCAAAGCATGTGTCAAGATTGTCAGATTTTAATCTTTTTGCATAATCACTTAGAAATTGAATTGCATTAATAGCTATATTTGTCGCTCCTTGAATTTCTAAAGACTTAATTCTCTCAGCATCTTTTAATAACTGCTCCATATTTAAGCACATTTTATTTTATTCTTTAAGAATTATAGAAATAATGGTTTTAAAAATTTGATGTATTTAAGATTCCCTATAATCGTCTTTAGGTTCTTCCTCATCTAATTTAAAATCCTCTGGATCAATCTCAATAAAAAAATATCCTATATATCCACATTTTTTACATTCCATCAAATTTGCTCCTAACCAACCAGATACATTTAGAGCACTTTTTAACGACGGCTCCTTACATCTAGGACAAATTCTAATAGTTACCATTATTCTTATTTAATTAATATTCTTTCTTTAAGAAAAATTACATATTAAGTATAAATATCTTTTTATAAATTTATAATTAGGAATTATCAAACTTATAATTAAATATTATAATATAATTCGACTAAAAAAGGAATGTGATTCAATTCTATAATAATAAATTAAATTTACTCTCTCTTACTATTTAATAACAGTAAATTCTACTTGTTGTGGAATAAAAATTATTCAATAGAATGGAATTTTAGAATTTTTTCACATATATGAAGGACTTAGAACTACAGAGAAAGAGTTTACCAAATGAACCAGGAGTTTATCTATTCGCAGATAAAGATGGCTCTATAATATACATTGGCAAAGCTATCAATTTAAAAAAAAGAGTTAATCAATATTTTTTAAAAACAAGGTTTAATGATCCTTTTTATGAAGAAAAGATTAAGGAATTGGTAAGTAAAATTGTCTCTATCGAATATATTGTTACAGAAAATGAAAAAGAAGCATTACTCTTAGAAAATATCCAAATTAAAAAACATCTTCCCCGATATAACGTTATAATGAGGGATTCTAAATCTTATCCTTGGGTGGGAATATTTTACAGTGAAGATTTTCCCCGTATAAGAGTCATAAGAAATCCTGAAAAATTTTCTCAAAAAAATTTGTTTATTGGACCTTATACAGACAAAAAAGAGATAATTCGGATCTTAAGAGATTTAAGAAAGATTTTTCCCTATTGTTCATGTAAAAAACCGATTAAAAAAAAAAGGAGACCCTGTTTATATTATCAATTGAAACTCTGTCCTGGTCCGTGTTTTACTGATATTACTAAAGAGGAATATCGAGATAATGTTAAAAATATCGAATTATTTCTAAAAGGAGAAACTGGACAGTTAAGAAAGGAAATTGAAGAAAAAATGAATATTGCCTCAAGACAGCAAGAATTTGAAGTAGCTGCTTTTTGGAGAGATAAACTTGAAGACATTGATCATGCAACAGATGAACAACATGTTTTTTTTGATTATGAATCTAATAAAGATATCATTGGATATAATAGCGAAAATAATTTCTTGGCGATGGTTATAATTCATATTAGAGAGGGCAGAATAATAAACAAAAAATCTTATGATTTTGATTTAAGAGAAAAACTAGTTCAAAGGAATGAGATTTTTACCTCAATTTTAGAACAATATTATCAAGATTTTAAATCACAATTACCTGAAGCAGTAATACTTCCTGAATTAAAGGAAAATCTTAATATTTTAATCAATTATTTAAAAGATACAAAAAAGGAAATACAGATACGAGCCCCAATCGATGATTATGAAAAAAGTTTAATGAGGATTGCAAATAAAAACGCCAGGGTTATTGTTCAACAGCAGTTACAAATGGAAAATATTAGAATGGATGAGGAAGATTTTAGAGAAGCTGTTTTAAAAGAAGCAAAAGAAAAATTCCACCTCCCAAAAGAACCTAGGATTATTGAAGGATTTGATATATCTAATATTGAAGGTAAGGATGCAACTGGGTCAATGGTTTATTTTTTAGAAGCAAAACCATATAATAAATATTATAGGCATTTTAAAGTAAGAACTAAATCGACACCTGATGATGTGGCAATGATGAAGGAGATTTTAACAAGAAGATATTCTATGCTTCTAAAGAGAAATCTAGAACTTCCCGATTTAATAATAGTTGATGGTGGAAAAGGTCAATTGAATGTTGGGAGCTCTGTCTTGCGTGAGCTAGGCCTTGAAATCCCTATAATTGGATTAGCTAAAAAATATGAGGAAATTTATGTTCCAAATAAGAAAGATCCAATTATACTTCCCAAAACTTCACCTCTTTTAAAACTTTTCCAGAGAGTTAGAGATGAAGCTCACCGCTTTGCTGTCAGACTTCATAAAAAGCAAAGAAAAAAGCGTATGATTGGATCTATATTAGATGATATTGAAGGAGTTGGACCTATAACCAGAAATAAGTTATTAAATCATTTTGGAAGTGTTGCTAATGTTAAAAAAGCCACTTTAGAAGAAATAACTCAAGTCGTTGGTAAAAAACTTGCTCATTTAATATTAGAAGAATTAAATAAATAGATTCGTAAAATATAAAGTAAAAAAAAAGTTATAAATATTCGTTTTTAATTCTCGAGAGTACAGCAAAGATGATTATTACAGTTCCTAATAGAAAAAATGTCATGCTTAAATTCCACATTACAAGGTATCCAATGAGAGGGTAAAGGATTGTTCTTATTAGACTTGAAGCCATATTGATAGTACTTAGAACAGTAGCCCTATTCTGTGTCTCAATCTGTCTATTTATACCCTTGACGAATATTATGCTTCGTGAGAAGCCAAAACCAATTATTGTAAGAATTAAAGGAACACTAATTGGAATATAGAATATCAACGCCATGAGTATATATCCTAGTCCTGGTATTATCGTGTATACCTGCAGAAATCTTGTCTTATTTTTCAGTTTTGTAGTAAGTTTTGGTACCATATTGTTAAAAATTATCTGTATAATGGTCATAGATGCACTCACTAATCCAAAGAAAACTAACTGAAAACTCAATGCTTCCAAATATATCTGATATGTCCATATTAAGAAGAATACAATAGATTCGGTTATAATCATTTCAAAAGCTAATAATCTTAGTATCTTGTTATTCCTGAGCTCTGAGAATCCTGATTTTAACACTTTTAAGTAATTTTCAGTTTTCTTTTTCTCTAACTCGTTATTTGGTTCTCTTAGTGTTAAGGATACCAATGTTGCTATGAAGAATGGGATAAACATAAGAGTCATTACCAGATTTAATGATAGATAAGCACCAATAATTGAACCAATTGGAGCTGAAATAGCTATCCCAAATAACATGAAGCTCCTATTTCTAGCCGTTATTTTCGAGATATCATTTTCTTTTCCAAGCTTTTTCAATGTATCATATGTAAATGCTTGATCTGTACCAGATGTTAACGCGGTAGCAAAAGCCCATAATGTTTCACCTATTATAAAAATGATTATATGTGGATAACTCCCATAGATTAACGCTGCAAATGCCGTGATTAATGCACCTAATATTAAAGAGAACTTTCTGCTAATATAGTCTGCTATCGCTCCACAAGGAATCTCAAATAGTAAAATCATCATTGTAAAGTAGCTTTGTAAGAACATTACTTCAACAAAAACCAATTTGCCCCATGAAATGAAAAAGGGCAACAGTACACCAGATATCAAATGAAGTCCCATGAAAAAATGGAATATGTAAGATTTCAATATGTTTGATTTCCATTTCTCTTCAGTTTGAATAACGATTTGAGTTTTATTTGCTTGATCCGATATAGACTCTATTTTAACTAATTTTTGCTCTACTTCACTATTTTCGATTGACATTTTTATTTCACTTGGTTTATTTTCCCTCTTTAGCTTATCTATTATGACTGTAGGAAACTCTTAAAACATGGTGATTAATTAAGTTCCTCTCTCTTTCTTCAAGGTATCTTAGATTATAGAGCATACTTACTCTTAGCTCTCTTAATCGTTGATTTTGATTTTCTTTATTTGCTAACTCTTGACTTCTTCCTACACAAGCAGATTCTCTATTTTCTGCCAATTCCTCTAATTCTAACAATTTTATCTACCTCTTTTTTTATTACATTATTTTTTTTTATAATTTTATTATTTTTTTAAAAAAGCATATTTATTTATCCTAAAATGAAGTGTTAGAGTTCCATGATTAATATTGTGCAAAGATTCTACAAAGTAAAAGGATTTAGATCAAAGATGTAAATTACTACATTTATGTTGTATAAAGTAAGTGAGAATGAGTACAGAAGGTTTGTTGATTTCTATGCGTTTATTAGGATAATGCCTTTAATATATGTAGGTTAATACCCACATACATTAATGTCATGGTCATTGATTTACATACAGACGGATTACTGAATAAGGTATCTCCGCGATCCAATTCAATCCATCTATAAACTTTAATTACCATGACTTATCAACAAATATGTTTAAAGAAAATAGAGTATAGTTTAATATTTAAATTTATTGGTAGTTTTAGCTCTGTTAGAATGAGTGGGAAAAGGGTGGGTATAAAAAAACTAAACACTATTTAGAAAACTATTAATAAACTACACTCTTGAAATTATTAGCTTAATGAGTTCAGTTGTGGTTTCGCAATAAACTCTTGCTAAAGATTCTCTTTTTGCTTCACTGATAACTCTGATTATAGGTTCTGTGTTTGAAGGATGTATTAAAATAAACCATTCTCTACCTTTACCAAATCGGAGATCAAGATCAATTTGATTTACTTCTTCCCCCTCATCAATTAATTCATTCTTTACTAGTTCAATAATTATATTAATATTTTTATTCCCAATATCAATTTTTTCTCTATATGAACAAAATCTAGGAAGATTAGAGACCAAATCTGATACTTTTCTCTCAGTTATTACCATAATTTCTATAATCTTGGCAGCTGCAAAAATTCCATCTCGTGTATTATTGAAATAAGGGAAAATAAATCCTCCACATGAACCTTCTCCCCCAAAAACTAAACGTTTTTCAGATTTTAAATCGTCCTCTAAAATCAAAGATCTTATCTTTTCTGTTAAAAATCTCTCCCCTACAGGAGTTCTAATTACTTTGGCATTATACTTTTCTGCGATCGCTTCAAACATAAGTGAAGAAGCAAGATTTGTAACAACAAATAATTCTTCTTTTGTGGCATTATTTCTTAAATAATATTCAGTAATAAGAGCTAGTCCAATATCTTCAGGATAACAAACACCATTTTCCCCAATTATCGCTAATCTATCTGCATCAGAATCATGAGCAAATCCAATATCATATTTACCTTGCCATACTTCCATTCTCAAATCCTGTAAATTTTCCTCGATAGGTTCAATTTCTCTTGGAAATATATCGTTTACAAGCAACTTCTCATTAAGAACTTTTACTTTACAACCCAATCCTTCAAGCAATTGAGGAGTAGCATACTGACCTGCTCCAGCTGCTGTGTCAATTACTACTCGAAGATTATTTTTCTGCTTTATCCTTTTATAATCGATAAATTCATGGAGATCCTTAATATAATCTGGAATTGCATTCATAGTTTCAATTTTTTTATGATTTGCTGATTTCTTTGAAGAATAAAAATCCAGATTTTTAGTTCTTATAATGTTTGAGATTTGTTCTAAATCTCTCTTATCTAGGAAATTTCTTTTTGAAAGAAGTTTTAAACCATTCCATTCTGGGGGATTGTGAGATCCTGTAATAATTATCGCCCCTGGAATTTTATTTTTATTTTTAGTATAAATTATAATGGGTGTTGGACAAATTCCAAGATTGATTACTTGCATATCGGCTTCAGTTAATCCCTTGATAACAGCTTTTTCAATTTCTCTTCCACTTGGTCTTGTATCCTTACCAATTATTACTCTTTTATCTTTACAATTGAGCCATAAACCATATGCTAAAGCGATTTCCTTTACAGTTTTGAAATCTAAATCTTCTCTCGCAATACCTCGTATTCCACTTAATGTAAAAATTAGGTTTTCTCTTCCCATCTGATTCAATTTTTTATTAAAAAATTACATCATTTTGCTCTAGCTTATATTTTACAAGTGTCAAAGCGCCCATTAATCCAATTTCATCTTCGTATCTTGTAGCTTTTATTTTTGGAGGACGATTTATTGTAAATATTAGAGGTTCATCCTCAAATTGTTTAATTATATGAGGTAAAATTTGATCTTTGTCTTTCATCATTGCCCCTCCGAAATATATCGTTGAGCAATCATAAAAATTATTTATTAAACCTACGCCTACTTTAGTATAAAAAACACAATCATCAACGACTTTTGTTGACAGAATATCACCTTTTCTTGCAGCCTGAAAGATTTCTTTAGCAGTAATCTTAGATATATCTCCCTTTACGATTTCTAGTAATTTATCTGCATTAATATATCCCTTTTCTAATGCATCTAAAACTCTTGATTTAACTCCGCTTCCAGAGCTAAATGCCTCCCAACATCCAATTCCTCCACAATTACATTTGATGTTACTATTTGATTCAATAGAACCATGTCCAATTTCCACCGCATTTCCTTCTTTCCCAACTAACAAATGCCCATTACAGATTACTCCACCACCTATTCCCGTTGATAAAGTAATATAGACTATATTCTCTATTTCCTCCTTTTCAGCCTCAAAATAATGTACACCAAGTACAGCACCACTACCATCATTTATAAAATATAAAGGTATTCCTGGAAATTCCTGTTCGATTTTCTCCCTTAAAGAAATTTTTTTGAAGCCAAATTTAGAAATATTGAAAACTGTCCCTGTAACTATATTTAAAGGACCAGCTGAGGCTACCCCAATCCCAATGAGTTGATTCTTTTCGATTAGATTCTCTTCTAATAACTCAGATAAGAGCTCACAAATCAAATTACCGATCGAAAATTTAGTTTCTTTTACTGTGGGTGTTTTTTTTTTTTTAATTAATTCTTCATTTAAATCTTTTGTACATATTGCAACTCGAATCCATGTACCACCTACATCAACTCCTCCAATATACTCCTGCACCATTTCCCTCACATCATATAAAATAAAAATAATATAAACTTGAGTATTAATATGGTTTTATCTATACTATATTAAAATATTTGGAAAATTATTAATAGAATTTGATTTGTACATTCTTGTCTTGTACAATATCTTCTATATATTTAACTATTTCTTGTTTTCTAATATCATCAACACTATATACGAAATATTCTGCTGGAATTCGTGCTGTTGAATAGATTTGAACATTATCTGGTTTAATTCTTTTGAAAGCATAAGCTAATTTCTCGACATTTTTATTGTTATTATTCGAGGTGAAATCTTCCTTATATGAATTATAAAGTAATGTTTGAATTGTTAATTTATGATTTTTGGGCATTTCTTTCTTCAATTCAGCTAAAGAATCTATAATTATATCAATAGTAGGAGAATTTATGTGTGGTCGATTTGTACGCTTATAATCTTCACTAGTAGCCACATCTAGTTTAGCTAATACAACTTCAAATCTTTTAATCCTCTCTCTTATTGGTTTTTGGTTAACCGTACTAGAATTGGTAAAAAGGGTCAGCTGAGGTGCTTGTTTAATCCAATGTACTTTACTCCTTACTTCAATAGCAATATCTAAAAAATCCAATAAATTTTCATTTAACGTTGGCTCTCCGTTATAACCAAAGGTAATGGAATCTAAATGTGGGAAATGAGTTAATATTGAAATTAATTCTCTTCTAAAGCTAGCAGAAGGTTTTATTTTAATTCTAAAATCAGGAGAAACCAGATTATCCTTTTCTGTAATTCCAATTTCACAATAAACACAGTTAAAAGTACATAATTTATAATTAGGGAGCACATTTATACCTAATGAGAGGCCTAATCGCCTTGATTGAAAAGGACCATAAGTATATACTCTCGGCATCTATTTTATGAATCAAAAATTATTATTAATATAATTTTCTATTGCTTCATTTAATTTTTTTGGTTTTTCTATCATAATATAATGCCCTGCATTATCAATTATTACTAGGTCAGAATTTTTTATTTTTTTATGAAAAAATTCTGAATATTTAACAGGTGTCATATTATCTTTTTCACCAACTAAAATTAAACAAGGGATTTTAATTGAGTCAGTCTTATCAAGAATATCAAATTCATCACAAATCATAAGATCATCATAACAAACATTTGGGGCTGTTTTCAAAAATTCATTTTTAAGATCATCATTCATTCCTTCAATAAATTTTGAGAAATTATTTTTTACAATTTTTAAAGTTTCAGGTAAAACTCTCAATCTTCCCCCAGTTCCAATTAAAAATAATGCAGTGACCTCATTGGGATAATTAAAATAGTAAGATTGTATCACTGCTCCCCCTAATGAATGTCCGCCTAAAATTATGTCTTTTAAGTCTAAATATTTAATAAATCTCCTAAGGACATCTACATATAATTCAAGTGAGTGTTCTAAAAACTCATCAGACTTACTGTGAGAAGGTAAATCTAGGGCGTATATATTATAATCTACCTTTAACTTTAATTGATCTTTCCAAACATGTGAATTTCCCCCAGATCCATGAATAAATATTATAGCTCGTTGAGAATCATTATTTTTGACTTGATAGTAAATCTTTTTTCCAGAATATTCAAAATAAGGAATTGTAATCTACCGATTTGAATGGTTATTTATAACTATAAAAGCAAGATTCTAAATTAGGTTTATGAAAATATAAAGGAAAATCTTTTGAGAAGTAAATTTTTATTGGGCAATATCCGTATGCTGCATATCGAGTAGTCGCTTGTATTTTCCATTCAATGCTAACAAACTCTTATGATTTCCTAATTCTACTATACCTTTCTTATCAGAATCCAGAACTACTATGAGATTAGCATTTTTAATAGTCGAAAGTCGGTGAGCTATAATGATTGTTGTTCTCCCTTTACGTGCTTTATTTAGCGCATCTTGAATCAAGGTTTCAGTATAGGGGTCAACCGAAGATGTAGCTTCATCCAATATTAAAATTTTAGGATCAGTAATCAATGCTCGAGCAAATGCGATTAATTGTCTTTGACCAATTGAGATATTAGAAGCATTTTCTTTTAACTTTGTATCATATTTCTTATGAAGGGTTTCTATGAAATTATGTAATCCTAAAAATTTTGATACTTCTATCATTTTTTCGTCATCTGTTTCAGTTGGATTCTCAAAGGCATAGAGAAGATTATCCTTAATAGAACCTGTAAATAAAAAGGCATCTTGCGGAACAATCCCAATTAAATCTCTTAAATCCTTCTTACGAACTTTTTTAATATCAATTCCATCAATAAGTATATTCCCACTATTAATATCATAAAATCGAGCAATCAGTTTGATTAATGTTGTCTTACCGGCTCCAGTCTCCCCAACAATCGCCACTGTAATTCCTGCAGGTATCTCAATTGAGAGATCTTTTAAAACATATCCTGTAGATTGCTTATATTGAATAAGCGTTTTCTCTTCGATGATAGCATCTTTCACTATTTTTGGAATTTCCTCATACACTTTTGGAGGGATTGTTATAGTCGCAAGCATTTGAAGCATAGACTGAGGTGTCATTTGACTCATCCCCCCAGTCATCATTCCTCCTGTTTCTCCACTCATCCCTCTGCTTTGTTCTATACCTGTTTTAGCACTTAGTGATCTCTCCAAAAACTTAACCATCATGGATATAATTTCTGGGGGAATCATATTTTCAAAAAAAACCGAAGGGCTTTTCATTTCTTCTGTTATGAGTATATTTTCTTCAATTGAAATTTCTCCTTGAAAGGATGTTTTATAGTTTGGATGCATCTTAGCATATTCAGTATTAGGTACTGCGTATTTATACTCACCAAGGAATGCATTTATTTTATCTGGAATTTCTTCTGGCTTTAAACCCATTAAACTAAACATTAGTTTACGCATTAAAGCGGGCGGTATTTTTATCATATTTTTTAAAATAAATGATGAATAAGGTTCAGGGAAAGTTTTTATAAATTCTAGGGATTGTTTCATCATTGGATGTTGTGTCATACTTTCATGATCAGGCATCATTGGTTTATTGAATTCCTCTTTTATACTAACCGTTTTATTGTTCAAAATATATCCGAAACTCGCGTTTTCGAATTCTATCTTACCTTTTACCTCATTAAATTCCAATGGATTTTCATCATCAGGAATTTCAACTTTTTCCTCTAATAAGGAATAGATACGATCGCTAGCTGCCATTGCGGAATTTATAACTTGTTGAATTTGCATTAGCATCATAAAAGGTCGGAAGAATTGGCCCAAATATCCAACAAACGCAGCTAATACTCCAACTGTAACTATTTTACCAAAAATCGAAACTTTACCGAGTAATGTAAAACCACCGACTAATAAAATGCACGCAGTTAGGGCTGTAGTTATTAGGTTTATAAGCGGAAATAATGTTGCCATGTATCTCCGAATACCCATCATTGCATTATAATTAGCTTTATTTGCTTTATCAAATTCAGAAGACGCTTTTCTTTCCTGACCATAAGCTTGGACTACTTTTGCTCCAGCAATGTTTTCCTGTATAGATGAAGTTACTTTTCCAATCGTTTTTCTGGATTCTTTGAATAATCCAATTGCCATCTTTCTAAAGAATCCGGTTAGAAGAAGAAATATAGGGAAAACTGGTAAGCTAATTAACGCTAAAAATGGATTAAGTAAAAACATGAAAATCAAAGTAAAAACAATTGAAACTATGCTCGTTATTATTCCAACAAATTGACCTCCCACTAATTGATTAAGCAGAGTAACATCATTGGTAGTTATAGACATTACATCCCCTGATGATTTTTGGTCAAAATAAGTTAGAGACATATCCTGCAGTTTATAGAAAAGATCATCTCTAATATCATATGTTATCCTTTGAGACATCTTACCAATACCATAGTTTGAGTAGTATGTTGTAATAGCCATAAATAGTGTTAAGAATAAGTAAATAACACTCCACGTTAAAATGAATGGTATATTTTGCGCAATGATCCCTTTATCAATGATCTTGGCTGTAATCATCGGTGTACTTGCAGATATTATAGTACTTATTAATAGAAAGATAAGATAAAGATTAACTTTCCATCGAAACGGTTTTAAATAGGAAAATAACCATCTCCATAATGTAGCTCTTGAATGTTCTAACTTTGATTCATCAAAATCCATCATAAATCTAGGACGAGAAGTAGCACTTGGTTTAATTATTTCTTGTTGTTCTTCCTCTTCATTTTCTGGTTCATTATTCGTTTCCATTTTTCGACCCCTTAATTGATTCCCTTTACTGATTTAATTTTTGATTTTTGCTTTATGTAAAGTGTCTGGTAAATCTGTTTATATAATACATTTGATTCAATTAATTCATCATGATTACCAAATCCAACAACTCTACCTCTATCCAAAATTAGGATATAATCTGCGCCTCTAATTGTAGAAATTCTCTGAGTAATAATGATAGTAGTCGTTCCTTTCATGATTCTTAATAGTTCTTTTTGAATGTGATACTCCGTCTCTACATCAACAGAACTAGTGGAATCATCGAGAATTAATACTTTTGGTTTGATGAGTAGAGCACGAGCTATTGATAAACGCTGTTTTTGACCTCCTGATAGTCTTGTACCTCTTTCCCCTACAATAGAATCATAACCTTTAGGTAAAGTAACAATAAAATCATGGAGATTAGCAATTGTTGAAGCCTCAATTATTTCATCTTTAGTTGCATCATCTTTCCCATATGCAATATTTTCTGCTATACTTTTATTGAAAAGATATGTTTCTTGAGATACAATACCAATATTTTTACGTAGATCTTTTATTAAATATTCACGAATATCTCTATTATCAATTTTTATACTACCTTCATTTACTTCATAAAAACGTGGTATTAAATTGATAATTGTAGATTTACCTGATCCTGTTGTTCCCAATATTGCTAATGTTTTTCCGTTAGGTATTTTAAATGATAAATTTTTTAATATTCTATGATCTGGAGTGTATCCAAAAGATACATTATCAAATATTATATCTCCATTCAAGGATTCAATTGGAATAGCGTCAGGAACGTCATTTATATCGGGAGTTGATTCCAAAACCTCTCTAACACGAGTAAGTGCGGCATCAGCTTGAATATAAGCTAGTAATATTTGACCAAACATCATTAATGGAAAACTAAGAGTAATTATGTAGGATTGAAGTGTAACTATTATCCCTATTGTCCTCGGATCTTCAATAAAACCAAAACCTCCTATTACTAGATTGCTTATGGTCATTAAACCTATAATTATATAAATTGCAGGTAGGTATAGAGAATTGTATTTCACGGAGGCAACACTCGCATCATAAAACCTTTTATTGTTAGTCAAAAATTTTTGACGCTCTTTGTTTTGAGTACTAAACATGCGTACTACCTCAGCACCAACAATATTTTCCCGTATTGTATTCGTTAAATCACCAAAACTTTCCCTTGTCTCCAAAAAAATTGGTTTCAGCTTCTTTGCAATATAGTATGAGAGAAGAAGTGAAACGCCTATCGCTGGTATTAATATTAAAGATAGTAATAGATTAAAAAATACAAAACCAATAATAACACCTCCTATTTGAAGCACCGATTGAATTCCCAAAGTTAATCCCATCCCAAAAATCATTTGAGTTTCTTCTATATCGCTAGTAGCTCGAGATATTAATTGACCTGTCTCAGTTTTATCAAAATACGAAAAAGACTGCCGGTAAATGGCATTACTAATATCTGTTCGAAGATGATAAATAGCTCTAGAAGAAACCTCTGCTCCTCTAAGCCTTGCTGCTCTGTTTGATATATAATGTAAAGAGGCAAATAATAAAACCATACTAAAATTAAATAAAAATGCTCTGATAGGTGCATTTGATTGAAGCCCACCAACCATCCTCCCAATAAACACGGGTGTCAACATGTAAAAAACTGTTGCGATCACTAGATAGGTAAATTCAAGGATGAAATAAGTCCTCGATTTTAACCAATACTTGAAAATCATCCGTAAAGAATTCATTAATCCTAACTCCTTTTTTTATCTATTTTCTTATTTAATAGTATAATATTTTCTTCAATTCTTTCTAAAATCCTATTTAACCTTGCCTTATCCTGAGAAAATCTCAATTTTTGGAGTTTTAAATAATCTAATTTATCTTCATCAGATTTTTCATCCAATCTATTCAATATAAGATCAAAAGGCCCTACTTTATGAAATCCTTTAGGTAATTCTCCTTTTTCATCGCCTAACATAGCTGTTTTTAAAGTCTCAAATGATTCTTCAATAATATTATGCTTTTCGAGCATGATCTTTAATGTTTCTCTGCCCTTAGGAGTTACTTCATATATCTTTCTATTCCTCCCATCAACTTGTTTTTCAGTAAAAGAAATTAATCCTTTTCCAGTCATGTCTTTTAAAACGGTGTACATTGTTGAGGAGGGTGGATTCCATATCCCTAAAGTACGTTTTTCAATCTGCTTACATATATTATAACCATAAGAAGGATCTTTTTCGAGGACTATTAAAATAAGAGCACTAATAAATCCAATTTTCATGGCATTTTCAAATTTTTCAGCAAGTTCTTCTGCCATATATATCAAGAATTGATATATATCAAGTATAAAAAAGTTTTCTAAAAAGTTATAAAAGGAATGTTTTCACCTAAATTTATATCGTAAAAATATTCTTAAATAGCTGTTAACATATGGTAGAAGTATTTATAACGGATACTACAGAATCAATAGAACAAGCAGTTAACGAAATGTTTTCACATTTTGAAAAATCAAACATACCTATTATTAAACCTTCGAATAAAGTCTATATAAAAGTTAATGGAATAGATTTTAAGAAACATGCTTATACTTCTCCTGAAGTACTGGAAAGTGTAATAAAATATCTAAAATCAATCAATGCAGAAGTATATGTTATGGAAAATTCGACTCAAGCGAATTTAACAAGAGTAGTCTTTGCCATTACTGGTTATAAGGAAATATGTGAGAAATTAGACGTAAAAATTATATATTTAGATGAAGAAGATACAGAAACTTTTGAGTTCGATGGAAAACCTTCTGTAGAAGAAGATCCAAATGGATACAATTTGAAAACCTTTAGATTACCCTTAACAATAAATAAAATTATGAAAAATCGAGATGATGTCACTTATATCAATATACCAAAACTTAAGACTCATTCAATGGCGGGGGTGACACTTGGTATTAAAAATCAATGGGGTTTTCCTCAACATGCAGATCGAGGTAAAGATCATAATTATAATTTACATTCGAAATTAGTTGATCTTTATGAAATAATTAAACCTGATATTACAATCATTGATGGTCTTGAAGGAACGATTCATGGCCATTATCCCCCAACAGCTTGGGAAGATCGACTTGTAAAACAATTTAATATCTTAATCGGTGGAAGAGATACTTTGGCAGTAGATGTAGTAGGTGCAAGAATTTTTGGTTTAAGTATTGATGAGATTCCTCATTTAAAAATTGCTTATAAAAGAGGCTTAGGAGAGGGAGATCTTAACAAAATTACCGTAATTGGTAAGGATTTAGAGGATTATAAAGAAAAATATGAATGGGACTTATTACAAGAATTCCCTGAAGATGTAAAAATAATAAAAGGAAAGGATCTCTTATGTAGAGAGGGATGTCAGAATAATCCACTATCTGTTTTACAAGTATTCGCCAATGATTTTAAAGATAAATTTCAAGGCGGTTGGTTCTTAATAATGGGAAAAGGTCATGATGAAAATCTCATTGAAAAATTAAAATCTGAGGGTTATACTAAAGGTCTTATTGCAGGATATTGTGCTATTGATGAAATTGGAAAAGAAATAAAAAAAGAATTTGGTAGAAGGAATGTATTTTTCTCAGGAGATTGTAATAACTTAGCGGACACTGTTACTGCAATTCTGAAGTTGTCAGGTATGAGTGCCCTCGACTTAGTTCCATTTTCATTTGAAGAATTAATGGAAATTATCCAAGAAGCACAAAAACAGGGGACTACAGCTTTAATTACAACAGCATTTTAGTTTCTAATGGTCATTTTTTTTTCATAAAATGAAAAATTTTTATAAAGAGTATTAACGAATAAAATTATTGTGAATTTAAGTTCCGTTTATTCCGAGATAAAGAATCTTTTATCACTTTCTGATGAGCAATTTGATTTAGAAGATTATATTAATCGTCATTTTAATACTGAACCAGAAGAGAATAAGCTGGAAATTATTGGAGATATCTTACACTTTATAAACAAATTTAAGATGTTTAAAGATATTAAACCATTCATGAATTCTCTTTATACTTGTATTACTAAGACTCTGGAAATTAAACCGGAATCGGTTTATGATTTCGAGGAATTATTAGTAAAGAATACAATTATGCATTTTGTTCAAGAGCATATTAATTACTCAAATATTACTCAGGAAAATCAAGTATTAGAATATCTAACTGTCTCTCTGGAAAAACTCGAAATTCAACCTTTAATCACGAATTTAGGATTATTAATTAAACCAATGTATCTAGATCAAAACTATGTGTGCAATTTGAATAATCTCCAAGAGGTTGAAGTTGATTACAATCTTATGAATGGTACTGAAATTCAAATTAAAAGTGATATAGACAATTGGCTTAAAAATCAAGAAATTGATTTAGATAAACAAACAGAACTTCAAGAAAAGTTATCAGAAGAGTTAGATAGATTACTTTTAAAATATAACTTATCGAAAAATTCTGAACAATCCAAGAAATTACAGTTGGAAGCAGTAGAAATGCTTAATATGAAGCTTACAATGCTAAGTTTGATGGAACAGGGGTCAGACGATTCATATGAACCTATCCCTATAAAATAAACATAAACAGATTAATTAATATAGATTGAATATTGTTATATATTGGTTAAATCAAAAATTGCACTATTCAAATCTAAAAAGAATTAAATACCAATTCTACTATTATATTTAAAAATAGTTCTTAAACTTTAGAAAGTGAGTATATTGGGAGAGAATGAAAAAGTTCCAACTAAAGAAGAACTTGAAGCAGATAAAAAAATAATAGATGACCTCTATAAAAAAGAGAAAGAAGAAAGAGAGTCTTACCTCAAAATTACCGAAGAGGAAAGGAAACGAGCATTTGAAGAGAGCATTAAACTAATTTCGGATCTAATAGAAGAAAAAGCATTCATGATTGATCGTCAAAAAGAAACTACAGCTCAATTGAAAGAATTACACCCAGATATTGAGGGAACAGGAGTAAAAATTGAGAAATCCATTGGAGAAAAGGCCTTTCTAATAGATAGACAAAAAGAAACCACAACAAAACTAAAAGAGATACATCCTGATATAGAGGGAACTGGAGAGAAAATTGAAAAGTCTCTTGGAGAAAAAGCATTCATGATAGATAGGCAAAAAGAAATTGCTACTCAACGAATAGGTTTACATCCTGATATAGAGGGAACTGGAGAGATAATTGAAAAATCTCTCGGGGAAAAAGCATTTATGATAGATAAACAAAAAGAAATTGCTGCTCAACGAGCAGGTTTACATCCTGATATAACCGGAACAGGAGAGAAAATTGAAAAGCTTCTCGTAGAAAAAGCATTTATGACAGATAGGCAAAAAGAAATTGCTTCTCAACGAGCAGGTTTACATCCTGATATAACCGGAACAGGAGAGAAAATTGAAAGGTCTCTCGGAGAAAAAGCATTTATGATAGATAGGCATAGAGAAATTGCTACTCAACGGGCTGAATTACATCCTGATATAATGGGAACAGGAGAAAAAATAGAAAAATCAGTTGAAGACAAGGCGTTTATGATTGATAGACAAAAGGATACCACAGCAAAATTGAAAGAGATACATCCTGATATAATGAGAACAGGAGAGAAAATAGAAAAATCAGTTGAAGACAAGGCGTTTATGATTGACAGACAAAAAGCTGATCTTGCTAAACGAGGAGAAATTCATCCTGATATAGAAGGTACAGCAGAAAAGATTGAAAAATCTGTTGGTGAAAAGGCGTTTATGATTGATAGACAAAAAGAAAGTCTTGCTCAAAGAGTAGGAATTCACGCAGATATTGAAGGGACGGCAAAACAGATCGAAAAATCTATTGGAGAAAAAGCATTTATGATAGATCGTCAGAGAGATACCACTACCCATTTGAAGGAGCTACATCCTGACATCTCTGGAACGGCTGAGAAAATTTATGGCACTATTGAAAAAAGAGCAAAAGAAATTGAAGAACAAAAAGAAGTAGTAGATAAACAAATAGATATAAAAACAGATGCAAAATATATCGTTGAAAAATTTGAAACTGAAGTTGAAAAGCTCAAAAAAGATGATGAAGAAACCTAAATTCTAAAAAGCAAATTTAAAATCTTGTATTGAATTTAAATACTGAGTTTAAATTCATGCATTCTAGTCTTTTTTTATAATCTAGTATGGCTGGAGATATTGATCCATTGAAATTATTAATATAATTCTTGAACCGATAATAAAAATCTTCAAGTATTTCTCTAATAATCCCCCTTTCCATTTGAAGATCATTCTTTTTAGTAATAGCTATAACTAATAAACGTCCCTCTCTTTCATATAATATTCTGGTATCCCTAAAATTAATTTCTTGAAGTTCTTCATTCACTCCTTCCTTCACTTCATTGATAAACAAGTTTATAGCATTCAAAAAGCTACAAATTAAGTCATCTTTTAAAAAACTTAAGTTGTTTGAAAACCTATTACTAACAAGTAAAGCACCAGTTTCATAATCCAAGAAGTAGATTGCATGAAAGAGATTTTCTTGAGGATTGATTTTTTCTAAATTAAAACCATAATTTCTGTTTATTTTATCATGGAAAGACATATTTTTAAACTCGATATAAAAACCTTGTGAATACATTTTATTAGAAAGAAATATCAAATAACCAGAAATTAACTTAGATATAAAATACAAATATTATCTTTATATTACTCGAATAATACCTAGAAAAAGATCCAAAAAAATCGTAAAAATTTATATAGTTTTCTGAAATATTACCCTTAATTACCCTATAGTTTTTGATTAATATGGAAACCAACAATTCTGTGCAAAAAAATAAGATTTCAGTCGGTTTAATTCTGACTAATAATGAACTAAATAGCAACCCGATCTTTCCTGTTGAAATTAAAGAAGAGATTCTGAATTCTCCTTATTATTTGTTGATATTTATTTCAAGGGAAGACGTGGTTAAAATTAGTTGCTTTCCAACGCAAAAAAGAAACATTAAAAAAATACTTATAAAGTTAAAAGAATTTTCCCCTGATCTTGTGAAAGGCATATCAAATGTATTAAATGAGCTGAATTTAAGCAAAGAAATCCTTCACACTACTGGCCTCTGCTATGAAATGGAGAAATGCTTCTATGAAACTTATTTAATTGGAGATATAATAGACTCAGGGGAACTAACCGTCAATAATATACAAGAAAAGTTTATGTCTGTGGCAAATGTAATAAATGTGCACATAGAAAATATTCCTTCGTTATCTTAGTTTTATTATTTACTTAATATTTTTTGTTATTATGTTTCAATAATCATAATTTGAAAAATACCTTACTTGTGATTTAATGAATAATAAAAAAACACCTCCTCCCCCAGTTCTCCCCCCATCAATCAGAATTGATGATCACTTTTGCCTACTGCATAAAGGCGAGATTCAAGGTGAAATTTATACTTGTCCTAGCTGTAAAACAAACTACTGCATGGAATGTGCTGAAATAGCAAATCAAGAAGCAAAACTTTGTATAAAATGCAAACACTTAATTTTACTATAAAATGCAAAGAACTTTATCCTTTTTAATCTTCTAACTGTTTAATCGCTCCAATAGATCTCCAACCTAACCAAAAAATGAGCATTACTATAATAAAAATAAATAATGTAGTAGCAAATACATAGCCTCCGACAAAGAGATCTACTAAAATTAAAAATGGGATGCCCGCAATAGCAAAACCTCCCATATATCCATAACCCCAATATCTATCTTTTAATCCAATTATCACTCCAGGGATAATTGTACTGAAAATCACCGTTAAATATGACCAAATCTGCATAGAATTTAAAATAATTAACATGTTTATCCAAGAAGAAATAAATCCTATAATGATCCAGATTGCTGTAACAATAGTGAACTTAAATTCAGGTTCTGGTCGTCCTACAGTTTGTTCCTTTCGTTTCCTTGACATGGTTATATTCAAGCTACAATATAAAAATCATTAAACTGAAATAATACATTATTTAATTAATATTATTTACTATCATTGAACTTCAATTTAAATAGGCAATTATTAAGATCATAGATTTTATTTATAAGTATTTAATCATATACTACCTTTAGGATGAAAATATTACACTATAATAAAACATCTATACTCATATAAATATTTAAATTAAAAAATCGAAAAATAAATTAAAAACTAACATGCCTCCTGCCTACACCCTGGATTTTTGTCTTTTGGTAGTGTAAATTTTTACACTCTGATTTCGCCCTCCTCCCCCTATTGTATTTTTTGACGCGTATTGCGTCCGTTGGCAGGAGGCACCTTTTAAAATTAGAGAAGAGAGAGATTCTTTGCTTTGTAATTTTTTCACATAAAAAGATTATACAATCATGTAAAGAATTTTAAAATCCTCTTATTTAATGGTAAATACAAAAAATAGAGAAACAGACTTGAGCTTTTAGAGAACAGTATATTTCATAAAGTGAATTTATTAAAAAATTAAAGCTTTTTTAATAATTTTAATCGATAATATCAATAATACTATAGATATTATTATAAAATTTAAATGATTTAGACATTTATTAAAATACTAATTTAATTAAATATATAATTATTCAATATAATATTGATTCAAATGACTGAGCTCGAAACTCAAACTACTAAAAAAGAAAAAAAACAGTACGAAATAATACGAACTACGACATCTCTTTGCCCCGATTGTATGAAACATATTCCCGCCGAGATAATAGTCGACCCAGAAACAAACTGGGTTATGATGGTTAAGAGTTGCAAAGATCATGGGGAATTTAAAGACAAATTGTCAATTAATCCGGAAGATTACAAATGGCAACAAAGGTTTACAAATGATATTGGTTCAACTGTAAATACTACTACAAAACCAGAATCAGTGTCATCTGGAATTAAGGAAATAAATAAAGGATGCCCTTATGATTGCGGACTCTGTACTAATCATAAGAGTGCTCCAAATATTTGTTTAATAGATATTACCAATCGATGTAATCTTACATGCCCAATTTGTTTTGCCAACGCAAGTGCGAAAGGCTACGTTGTTGAACCTACCTTTGATCAAATCGTACAAATCATGGAGCACTTTCGATCGATGAAACCTGTTCCTGCAGTGTTACTTCAATTATCTGGGGGAGAACCAACAGTAAGGGATGATCTCCCCGATATTATTCGAAAAGGAAAAGAACTAGGTTTCACAGAATTAATGGTAACCACCAACGGCGTAAGATTCGGTAAAGATCCAGAATTTATGCGAAAATGTCATGAAGCAGGAATGAATGCTGTCTATTTACAATTTGATGCTACTGATGCTCCCGAAGTATGGAAGAAAATAAGAGGAGTAAATTTATGGCCTCTTAAAAAGAGAGTTATTGAAAATGCTCGAAAAATTGGATTCTTCGGTATTGTGTTAGTGCCGACTGTTGCTAAGGGAGTGAATGATAATCAGGTAGGAAATATTTTAGATTATGCTAGAGATAATTCTGATGTTGTTTCAGGAGTTATTTTCCAACCTGTATCCTTAACTGGTCGTATCAGCTTTGAAGAACTCATGGATATACGATATACAACTTCTGATCTAAAAGAAGCGATAAATGAACACACTAATGGAGCAATCGGAAAATTCTATCCAATCGCAACTACTGCAAAAATGACTCAATTACTTGCTTGGTTTGATGAAATGCCAGCGTTTAGCATGACAAGCCACCAGGATTGTGGCTTCGCGACAATAGTTGTAGTCAATGACAAAGGAGAGTGGGAAGCGATTGAAAATTACTTTGATGTGGAAGGATTAATCAAATGGTCGAACAAAGTGTGGGATATGGTTCAAGAACGGGAAGTTCCTAAACCTACCGGCTTGTTAAAAGGTATCAATCTAGACGATTTCGGAAAGATTTTTTCTAAAATAGGTGAATTCGTAGATGAAATGACTGACTTAGGATACCGTCAGGTGATTAAAGCGTACTACTTTGCCGGAGCGGCTCGTTACAT
Source organism: Promethearchaeota archaeon (assembly GCA_048940605.1). GTDB lineage: Archaea > Asgardarchaeota > Lokiarchaeia > Sigyniarchaeales > SOKP01 > Loki-b32. The sequence continues at coordinate 347 of JBHLOJ010000003.1, read as the reverse complement.
TAAAGATCCAGGAAAAATTCTTACTAGCAAAACGTATCAAGGATTTGCTCGATTAGTAATGAACCCTGACTTTAATTCTGCTGCGAATTTCTTGCACACACGCAATCTAATGGTAAGCTCAATGCATTTTCAAGATAGCTACAACTTCGATCTTGACAGAGTATGTCGTTGCCTTGTTCATTATGGCGTAATCGATCCTGATGATCCCACAAAAGTCAGAGAAATCCCTTTCTGCGCCATGAATACATTACATCGCCCAATAGTAGAAAGACAACTTGCAATTGAAGGTCAAACCGCAAAGAAGCCAGAAGTTATCCAAGCAGAAATCGAGGAACTTTTAGAAAAAT
>JBHLOJ010000045.1:0-25201 GCA_048940605.1 Promethearchaeota archaeon | reverse complement strand
CCTCCATCAAATAATTCTGGAGCGTAAAAATAATATATTATAAAAAATACGCGTGCAATTCCAAAACATAGAAAAAATAAGCTAAAATATAACCAATATAATTTCTTTGTAGTACGAAATCTTATAAATAAGAAGTAGAAGAACAATAAAACGAAATAACCTACAATGACATAATAAAGACCCATTTCAATAGCATCCCAAAACCCAAAATATTGATAAGTATCTTGAAACAACATAATTAGTCAAATTTTATTATTACTTTAAATAATATTATTATCTTTTAGTTGTATAAAAATTTATTTCAATTTTGAGTACCTTAAAATACAAATATTATCAAATACTCATAAAAACTATATGAAAATTGAGAATAGCATCGAAACATTTAATTCATTGTTAAAGCGTCGTGGATTTATATGGGGACCTTCACCCGAGATCTACGGAGGTTTTGCGGGATTTTTTTCCTATGGCCCTGCAGGAATGGCTCTTAAAAATAATATTTTAGATCTTTTTAGACGAGAATGTCGTTATTTTGGTTTTGGAGAGGTTGAGTGCCCAACAATCATGCCAAGTATTGTTTGGGAAGCTTCAGGACACTTAGAAAGGTTTATCGATCCTGTAATGAAATGTAATAAATGCAATACGATGTATAGAGCAGATAAATTTCTTCAAGACAATCTTCCTGATCTTATGATTGATGGTTTATCATATGAAGAAATGGAGAAATTGATTAATAAATATGAACTATGTTGCCCTAAATGTGGTACTAATTTTCAGAAAATTGAAGAATATAACTTAATGCTAAAAACTTCAGTGGGAAATAATGTTATAGCTTATTTACGCCCTGAGACTGCGACAACAACGTATTTACTCTTTAATCGTTTGAATCAAGATGCACGTAGGCAATATCCTATTAAAATTTACCAATATGGGAAAGCATATAGAAACGAAATCTCACCTAGACAAGGTGTTCTACGAATGAGGTCTTTTGATCAATTTGAACTTCAAATATTTATCAGTAGAGATCAAGAAATGGAATATGAGGATTATGAAGAAGTAAAGTTTAACAAATTACCACTCTTAGACTGGAAAACGCAAGAAAAAGGAATTGATAATGTTAGTCTTATTTCTCTTGAAAAAGCCATTAAAGAAAAAATTCTTAAAAAACCCGCTTATGCATATTGCCTTTATGTGGCATATTATTTAACAAGAATTCTGGGTATCCCTGAAGAATTAATTAGATTTAGGCAACATTCATTAAATGAACGAGCTCACTATGCAGACGATGCTTGGGATTTAGAAATAAAAACAAGACAATTCGATTGGGTTGAAATATGCGGAATACATGATAGAACAGATTACGATTTAAGAAGGCATGCTGAATATTCAAAACAAAATTTTGAGATTAGTATGGGAGCAGATCCAAATATTAAGGAGGTTCCTCAAGTTCTTGAAATTGCGTTTGGAATTGATAGAATTATATATACTCTGCTCGAAACTACCTTTAATGTTGAAGAAGGAAGAATAATTTTAAACCTTAAACCAAATTTAGCGCCAAATACAGTAGCGGTATTTCCTCTCGTTAGAAATAAAGAAAATATCAGAAAACTCGCATTAAAAATTCATAGAGAATTACTAGAAAATCGTATAGGTTCCTTTTATGACACTGCGGGTTCAATTGGAAAGAGATATCGAAGACAAGATGAATTAGGCACAAAATGGTGTATTACAGTAGATTATGAATCATTAGAGGATAATAGTGTTACACTTAGAGACCGTGATTCAATGGAACAAGTACGGATAAGTATCTCAAATCTTTCTGAAATCATAATGAAGAAACAAAGAGAGTAATTTCTTACATTTTTGCTTAATATTCTGATCTTTTTAATACCATCAGAAAAGATTTTAAAGAGAAGGATTTTTTAAAAATATAAATTGAAAATTATACTATTATTAAAAATACTAATCTAATTCAATCTGAAATGAGTTTTTTTAATTTCTATACATTAGGAAAGAAAAAAAAGCAAAAAAGACGATACGTGAAGATAACTATCTGTGTTTTCTTTACTTTATTGTTTACCTTAAATGTTTTAAATCATTTCATTTATTCAAGTAAGACAAATGATACTTATAATGATATTTACAGTAAAGATGAAAAAGTATTTGATTTTGACCAAAATAATTTAGATATCGCTACAGATTTATCAATGCTTCAAAATCCATTTACAGAACATTTTGATTTATTACATAGTTTTTTCGAAAATCATTATAAATCCAGTCTAGACCTTGATATCTCTTTATATTATCGAGAAGGAGATACAAACGGGACAATCATAGATGATACAATTTATTCAGAAGATAATATCCTTATGTATAATTCATTAATGAATACAGAGATGAGTCCAACTCAAATCTTTGATACTTATTTAAAGTTGAGATCAACTCCATTGTGGTATGAAGATGAGAATGGGCAATTTAACTATGGCTTTGTGAGATCATTTGACAATTCCACTGGTCAAGTAAAGGATGATGATAGATATCTAATTGACAATTTACTACCAATTTTTTTACTAATTGAAAATATTGGTGAAAATATCGATGATATTACTATTAACGGCAAGTTCCCTAAAGATTCAATTGAAGAGATGTTTTTTCTTATAAATTCTACTAAATTTTGGGATGAAGCTAATGACGGATTCAGAAATTCTAATTCTACATCTAATAAATTTTCAGAAAGTAATTTCTATAGTATTTTAGCAAATCTCCTAATACACCGGACATATCACCAGCTTGATTTAAGTAATGTTATAAAAGATAGGGCATATAATCTAGCAAATAAAACAATGTATGCAATGATAGATCCTACTCATATGTGGGATGATACTGCTAACGCTTTCCGTTATCGTGCTAATTCTGCTTGGAATCCTTTTATTGATGGGGATATCCGTTACCATTTAGATGTGAATGCTTTAGGAATCATAACACTACTGGAATTTTGGGTTGGTTCTGGAATGCAAAATAATTCACAATTCTATTTAAAAGCAGTTGAAATCTATAATAGCTTAGATAATAATTTATGGAACACTACTGACAAACTATATCATAAAATTTATTTTCCTATTGGTAATATTGACGATTATGATTATGATCTTAATGCAAATGCCCTAATGTTAGAGGCATGTATAAGATTGTTCCAAATTACAGGTAATATAATATATTTCAATAGAGCTATCGAGCTTTTCAACTCACTTGAAAATAATTTATACGATAGTATGAATAATGCATATGATTTTTCTCTATCAAATAGTAATAAGAATTTTAACTCCAATCTAAAATTATATAATGCTTATCTGGAAGCCTCTGAAACTTATAGCAGTACAATATTAGAAGCAAATTATAATCTTACTGCTACCATCCCTGATTTAGTCTTTAATCAAGATATTATGAACCTAACATCATTTTATGCATTTGAGAATACAGAATATTATTACAATACTTCAATAGATTCTTATGTTCCCTTTACTACAAGGTATAATATAACTGATGCAGATATAAAGTATATTTTTAAATATCCAAATGGAACATTTTTATACCAATTTGAACATCAAATTATTAATCCGGCTGAATCAGATACTCTCATATATCCTATTGAAGAAAGTTTGCCAATAGGAGAGGGCTATTATATTTATATTTGGGCAAATAAAACATATTTTAGTTTAGCTGACACCATTAAACGTTTCAACGTTAAATCTGGCTTAATAAATGAAACTATTGAGGGTTTAGTAAGTTTTCTTTATCAGGGACCACTATTAAATATTTCACTTCCTATCAATTATACTCGTAGAGACAATTTGACACTTACAGCATCCTTGGAGGGCAAAGATATAGTTAATTTTACAGCCCAAGAAGTAAATTTCACTGCTGGATTAGAGGAATTAACATATGTTGATTTCAATCTTACTGCTAGACCTGGAGCCATCCCGGGTCCTAGTGAAATTATATTTAGAATTACAAAAGGAAATATATTGTATTTAGAAATTAAAAAAAATGTTGAAATAGGGTATTCATTTGATTATGAAAACTTACTTTATCAAAATAAGGTCGTTAGTGGTGAAAATATTGATGTCTTTATAGATTTAATTAATTATTTACCAAATGCGACCCAATCTTTGAATGTTAGTTTTACAGGAATAACAGAAAACTCAATTGAGCCCTTTATGCAAGAAGAAACTTTAGGTGAGAAAGAGAGTAGAGTAGTTTCATATAGTCTAAACACTTTAGAAAATATCGAAAACGATATAATTAAGATAAAAATGAATATACTTCAGAATACAACAATATATTATACTGAAGAATTAACTATAGAAATTATTCCAAAATTTGAAATCATTAGCGTCTCATTGCCGAATTCGATATCCCAGGGAGTACCCGCTTATTTTATAGCAATCATACAAAATAACCTGGAAAATTCAGAAGAGTTTTCTTTAATTATTAATGGAAAATTGGTACAACCTAACATAAACGAACTTATCCCTGGTGAGAACAGAATTGAAAAAAAAATTATTCCAACGAATAATCCCTACGATTTTGAAACTAAGGTTTATAGAATAATCATAGAGGATAGTGAAAATGAAGTAATTGCTATGTTCTATTTTGAAGTTGCCTTAGAATTATCAACCTTTAATTTAATAATATTCTATATAATACCTGTAATCATTCCTATTGGGATTATATTATTCTTTTTACATAGACAGATAAAACATAAAAAACTGATAAGATGAGAAATATTGAGAAATAGAAAAAAAGTAAGTATTGCCATAATTCTTCTTATTGTATTCAATACTTTTATTGGTGTTACATTAATTTCTGAGATTGATGAAGGTGTGAATGAAAAAAAGTCAGTAAAACTCAAAATAGCAAATGGTATACCTTTACCGTACTATGCAATAATTCGAAGTGATGAGGTTATTTACCGTCTTTTTGAACATGTTAATTTTACTGTTAATACTTACGATTTTAGTGATGCTGATCATGTGATTATGCAAATAGATTTTTCTAATGGCATTACTGTAAATTATAGTATGCAATTTGATTTAAGCAATACATATTCATATGAATTTACACCAGGATACGATGCACCTTTAGGGTTTCAAAATGTAAGTTTTCTAATTTACGATGTCAATAATACTATGTTAAATACCCATACAACTTATACTAATTTCACAATAACAACTAATTTCATGGCATCTAATATTAGATCTGAATATTATATTGGAGAGGATTTAAATCCAAATTTCCTTATTACTAAATGTTCAGGATGGAATCTTACAATTGTGAATAGCACTATTGAATCAAAACAGCATAATATAACCAACTTTGAATATAATTCTATTCAGTTTATCTATCCAATTACCAATGACACTTTTTATGAATATTTGGGTAAAACATTTTATATTAAACTTAATATGACAGATACAGATTTCGGGATAAAACGCGCAGCATATTTTCCATTTACAGTATCTAATACAAATCCAGTTATTGATGAAATATCAATAGAATTTTCTCCGGAAGAACTATATAGAACTGAAGAATGTGATATTACTCTGAATGCGACTGATACTGAGGATCTCCCAGAAAATCTAGTGGTTACTATGTCTATTGAAGATCCCCAGGGAAATATCCTTCCTACGATCACAATAGATCATGATACTAATATTACTTTTTCAAGTAGTTTTTCTATTCCTGCTGGGAGTCCCGTCGGAAAATATAAACTTGAATTTAATGTAGCTGACCCCAGTGGGGGAATTGACTCCTACTCAGAATTTCTCACAGTAAAAAATAATTTACCTGAAATTCAAAGTTATAAGATTAACGGAAGATCAGGGGAAGAAGGGATAAGAATATCATATGGTAAAGATTTAGTGTTTACTTTTAATGTTTCTGATGTAGAAGAAGTTGCATATATTAAAGTTGCTCTTATAGATAAAAATTATGAATGGTATAATATAACACGAGAATATATCGGGACTGATACAGAAATAACAATTCGAACTGTCGATTTAGTAACTGGTGTCTGGTATGTACAGATTTATGTTATAGATTCTGATGGTGCTATTACAGGTCTTACAGATGATTATGATAAAGGAATTCAATCAATTACAATTGTTCCTGATGCATTGAGTGAGTATCTTCCATGGATTATTTTCTTTGTGGGTTTAATATTAGGGATGTTAATAAGTATTGGACTTGCATATAGACATTTTAAATCGAAAGCAATTGATTTGAAAAGCGTAACCCCAAAAAAGAAAGACGTTTCATCGAGAAAACTCTCAATAAAGAAAAAAGAGAAAGAAAAGCTACCTGAAGAAATTCTGGAAAAAGAAGATGAAGAAGAAGTAACTTCTGAGATAGAAGAAGGGAGTGTTCCTCAACGAAAAATAAAAAGAAAATTATAAAAAAAGAAATTTTCAGATATTTACTCTTCAATAAATGATTAATATTTATTGTTATTCTAAGACATCATAAAGCTTATATTGAAATTTCCCGAGATTCCCACCAAAATTACCAGCAGAAATTCTATTAATACCTGGAACTTTTACTGCTGCTTCAATTCCTAATTTCATTCCTTTTTTTATGGCCTCTTCGGTCGCTCCATCTAAGATTATCTCATAAACACAATTATCTCCCTCGCGTAAATTTGAATTTTCAATTTTAGTTCTTAGAGTGGGGCAAAGCGGATCATTTGTAGATGCATTTAAGAAACTGTATTTAGATCCAACTTTCGATCCAGATCGAGCAATACCACCTGGGAATGGGGTTATTAAATTAGGTATATCTTTTATCGCATCTATAGCCTTTTCAGCCGCCTCAAGAGCGGTATCCTGACTCTCCCCTATTATCAAGAAATTCCCCCCTGCAATTCCTTTCCCCACCTTCGCCATACTCTGAACGATAAAATCACCTTCCATAACTGGTATTGACCACGCTTCAAAAGGAAACTTTCCTTCAATTTTTTCTTGATATCCATCACCAAAAAACTTAAGATTTGCGCCAATTTTTATTTCAAATTCTTTGTCAGGATCAAAAGATCCATCTAATGCATCATAACAAGCTGTAGTGGGGCATGTTAAGACACATTGTCCCAGTCGATTCATAACTACGTTACTCACTTGATCTTTTTTGGTTTTGAAAAACATGATTATCACTCCCGGACGATTATCTGGAGTTTTATCTGTGGGAACAAAAATATCAATTCCTGCTTCTGCATCACAATGAATAGTCGATGTTCCATAACCTGTTGAAATTTGCGCGGCAATTTTCGCCCACTTTTCACTTTTAGCAGTAATCATTATTCGTGTAAAAAAAGCACCAAAAGCTTCTGCAAATGTATCTTCTATCTCTACACCATTTAATTCCATCTTAATTATTACTCCTTTTAATTGATTATTTTAATAATAAAAATTTTAATTGTCGTATGAACTAATAGCGTTCTATTTTATATAAAATTTAAAAAAAAAAATAAAAACCTTGAAAAATTGTATGGAATTATATTTTCTAATTAAAACAGAAATTACTAATGATGGTGTAAATATGAGTGAAAGAGTACTTAAAATTGGAATATTAAAGAATGGAACTATTGGATCATCATTACTACTTGCTTTCTTAATGGATGAGCGTGCAGAAGCTACGAGGATTAATGTATACGAAGTTACATCTGGTGCAAAAATGCACCCTCCTGAAATGTGTATAAAAACTATGGAACTTCTTTTAAAATGGGAACCTGAGTTAATAATTATGTCAAGTCCTAATGCTGCTTTACCAGGACCAAAATCAGCAAGAGAAATGGCAGGAAACATCCCTACTATAATTATTTCAGATTCACCAGCTAAAAGAGCAGTTGATGAAATCAAAGAAAAGAATATGGGATATATTTTAGTAGATTGTGACAGTATGATTGGGGCACGTCGACCTTTTCTTGATTCAATCGAGATGAGCATTTACAATTCTGACTTGTTAAAGGTTCTTGCAATAACTGGATCACTTCAAGTCATAACAGAAGAACTTAATAAAGTAATTATGGATATGTTAGAGGGAAGAACCCCTACCCTACCTCAAATAATTGTAGACTCGAGTATTGCAACAGAAGCAGCAAAATTCTCAAATCCATATGCAAGAGCAAAAGCCATTGCCGCTTTTGAATTAGCTGCTTCAGTTTCTAAAGTTACTGGTAAAGCTTGTTTTCAATTAAAGGAGAGATCTGAATATATGCCATTGCTCGCAACTGCCCATGAGATGATGAGAACTGCTGCCATTTTATGTGATCAAGCAAGAGAAATTGAGAAATCTAATGACACAGTTATTAGAAGACCTCATCATGCTAAACAACATATCCTTTCTAAAATTGGGTTATTTGATAAAGAAGAGTAATTTAATAAAAAGTTAAAAAATAGTCCTTTAAACCCATTTTTTTATTTTATATTTGTTTTCTAATATACTAAAATTCAGAAGATTTTAAATAAATCTTCAAATTATTGAAAGCTTCTCCATTTAGGGCTCCCAATACTCCTGCAAAAACTTCAGGTCGTTTACTTCTTGTAACTGCCATTAAAACTGCTCCATTAATGACCTCTTTTACTAATATCCAACAATCTTCTGATTCATAGACAACAGTTGATAATTTTAATGGAGCTAAATTTGTAATACTTTGAAATTCCATTATTTGTTGATAGATGCTATAGATATTAGAATCTAAAGTCCCTATCTCAAATTTCATAAATTGCAGGGGTTTTGATTCAAATTTACCGAAAGTTGATGTGATTAATAGACCATCAGGTTGGTTGAATAAAAGGTATTCTGATAGAGTATTAATTTTTAACTCATCTAATAAATGACGAATCTTTCCTAAACGTTGTAAGGATAAGGTATTTTTCTGAATTTCAAAATCTAATATTTCAATTAGTCTGTGCTGAGCACTTCCTTCTTTTACAGTAACTGGGGTGAAAGAAATTTTATCAAGAAGTTCACTATCTAATCCCTTTGTTAGAATTTCGTAATACTCATCCTCTTTTGATTCTTGTAAATCAATTTTATTAAGTAATACATAGGCTTGATCGATTTCAGGAGAAAATTCGAACAAATATTTCAAGAAATTATTAAAAATATCACGTACTCCCACGTCAACAACAGCAGAATCTACCATAAAAACTGCCGTAGTAACCTCAGAAAATATGAGTTCACGCTGAGATTCAGAGAAATACCGCTCTAAATATCGTTCTTGACCGCCTAAATCCCAAATTGATAACTCTAAAATCCCTCGGAAAATAAAATTTTCTCTAGAAACACCCTTTGTAGGTTTTAAATTTAGAACTTTCATAAAATTGTATCCTAAGCAAGTAGTCCTCATAAGAGACGTTTTACCCGCTCCAGCTGGTCCAAAGAGTAGAACTTTCATCTTAATTTTTAACTTTTTCTAGATTATAATTAAGAAATCAATACATTAATATTATTTTCTATGAAATTAATTGATTTTATATAATCTTTATAATTTTATCTTTATTTAATTTTTTCTAATTCTTAAAAAGAGGATTCTATTTTAAAGCAAATTGATCATATAACGATTCAATTAAATATAATTTTTAATTTAATAAAAAACGATATATATTTAATAATAAAATAAAGGATCAAAATAAAATGGATCTTTTGAAATATATACGAAATGTACCAGATTTTCCAATTAAAGGAATTCAGTTCAAAGATATTACAACTTTGGCTAAACTTCATGCACCTTTTAAAGATTCATGTGACCAAATAATAGAACATTTTAATGACAAAGGGATAACTAAGGTCACCGCAATTGAAGCAAGAGGGTATATTTGGGGAGGCGTAATAGCATACCAATTAGGAGCAGGGTTTGTTTTGATAAGAAAACCGGGAAAACTACCAGCGGATACGATTAGTGAAACATATGAACTTGAGTATGGTACTGATACTATTGAAATGCACCGTGATGCTATTGAAGAAGGAGATAGAGTATTAGTATTTGATGATTTACTAGCAACTGGTGGTACAGCAAAAGCCGCATGTAAATTAGTTGAAAAAGCTGGCGGAATAGTTATTGGAGTAGCATTTATAATTGAATTAACAGGAAGTTTACATGGTCGAGACAAATTAAAGGATTATAATTTAGTATCTTTAGTTGAAATTCCTGTTGAAGAATAAATTATAATATAAAATAACCATGCCTTTTTTTTATATTCCTTCCAGTTCAGCAGGAGTATATCCAAAAGTGGTAAAAAATCGCTGTCTTACTTGTTCTAAATTAAAAACTTGTGTTTGAGCTCCATGAGTTTCAACAACAAACGACCCAGTAATAGCTCCTAATCGACAAGAATCTAAAAGTGTCATATTTAATGTTAAACCAGTCAATAATCCTGCACGATATCCATCACCAGCCCCAGTTGTGTCTTTTACTTCCTTAGGAATTGCAATGGGGATATTAGTTTTAAATATTTTATTACTCATATCTCTATAGATAAATTCAGATCCTTCTGATCCTTTGGTTAGGACTATAGCTTTCACATATTTAAGTATATCCTCTTCATTTAACTCGGATTTTTCTTTTATTTTATTTATTTCATGATTATTACCAATCAAGATTTCTGATTTCTTTAGAATATCTAACAATGTTTGTTTTGTAAATAATGGAGTCACTTGACCGGGATCAAATATAGTTGGAATTTTTAAATCAAATAATTGATCGGCAAATTTGGTCATAGCTTCTATACTCTGTGTGGAATTAATTGCATAAACATATTCTTCAGGATTAGATATTTTTTTTCTTAAATCAATATCCTTACACTTATCTAAAGCACCACCATGGAAAATGATCATTTGATTAGATTTAATATCATTCACTATATAACAAGCCGCTGTAAAAAGATCTTCATGCTCATCAACTAATAATTCAATATTTTTAAATTTTTTTATATGATCCTTATATCCTAATTTCTCAAAGTCATTTCCAACCGAACCAAATAAAGAAGTAGTTGCGATATTTAAGAGTCCTAGATTATATGCTATATTACCTGCTGTTCCTCCAAAAAATTGATGGCGACTGTCAGCTGTAACAGTACTTTGATATTCTTCCTTATCGTGGTCAATTGATACTGCATTAATAAAACTTTCTTTGAAGCCCATTATATAATCAAAAGCTAATGATCCAAGAATAAGTACTTTGGTTTTATGCATGAGATTTTAAATTAAAATTAAGAAATAAATTTTATAGTATTCTAACTAATAATAACTCTTCATTGGAACTACTATTCTGGCAAATTTTTTCAATAATAACTCCATTTGAAAATACTTTATTAAATTTCAAATATTATTATTCTAAAATAGTCTTAATGGAATAAAAATGGGACAACAAAAGATTGGAATAATTGGTGGTTCTGGATTGGATGATCCGGATATTTTAAAGGATGCTAAAGATATACAAGTTGATACATCGTATGGAAAACCCAGTTCTCCTCTAAAAATCGGAAAAATTCACGATGTTGACGTAATTCTCATAGCAAGACATGGAAGAGAGCATACAATACCACCAACACAAATAAATTATAGAGCGAACATACAAGCGTTAAAAGATCAAGGATGTACTCATATTTTAGCTACAACAGCTTGCGGAAGCTTGAGAGAACGAATTGGAAGAGGTGACCTTGTCATTCTTGATCAATTCATTGACTTCACTAGGCTTAGAAAAGTATCCTTTTTTGAAGAATTTCCCCCTGGGGATATGAAACATACTCCAATGGCTTATCCTTACTCAGAAGAGTTAAGAAATATCCTTATTGAAACAGCAAAGGAGCTTAATCTTAAATATCATGAAAAAGGAACAGTTATTACCATTGAGGGGCCAAGATTTTCAACAAGGGCGGAATCTGAAATGTTTAGGATATGGGGCGCAGATGTCATTAATATGAGCATTGCTTCAGAGACAATTTTGGCTAATGAAGCGGGCATTCCTTATGCTGCTGTAGCAATGTCTACAGATTATGACTGCTGGAAAGATGACGAAGTTCCAGTTACATGGGAAGAGATATTAGATATTTTTGGTAAAAATGTCAATAATGTTATTTCGTTACTGACTAATAGCATAAAAAAAATAAGTTAACCTTTCTAATTCCTTTTAATTTATTTTTTTAAATCCTATTAAATGAAAACCTTTGAGATTTATAGAAATCTCAATAATGCGGAATTTAATAAAATTATTATTTTTTTCCATATTTTAATATACAAAATATATTTTAAAACTAATAAAATTCTTAAAGACTTTCTAAAATGGTAAGTATTTCTTTTCTCGGAGGCTGTAGAGAAGTTGGACGAAGTGCTGTATTAGTAGAATCTAAAAGCGGTACTAAGTGCATGTTAGATTACGGGATTAGATTCCGAGGAGAAGAAAGACTTCCTCAGGATACAAATATTGAAAATCTAAAAGCTATCGCTCTAACTCATAGCCATATTGATCATTCTGGGGGCTTACCTTTTTTATACAAAAAGAAAAAGGTACCCTTCTTTACCAATTCTATATCTCTTGCATTATCTGAAATTTTAATTAAAGATATGATAAAAATATCAAATTACCCATATCCATTTGGATATAGAGAATTAGACTTATTAAAACAAAATTCATATTTCCTCAAAAATGGGATAAAACAAAAAATAGCTGATGATTTCTTTATTACTTTCATTGATGCAGGTCATATTCCAGGGAGTGTATCAATTTTAGTTGAAGTAGATAATAAAACAATTTTATATTCTGGTGATATTAATACACAGATTACTAATTTAATTCATTCTGCAGATTATATGGAGATCCCAGAAATAGATACATTAATTATAGAATCTACATATGCTCTTAAAGAACATCCCCCAAGAGATCTACTTGAGAGAGAATTTATAGAGAGAATAATGAATATAACAGACAATGGTGGAATTGTACTGATTCCAGCTTTTGGGGTAGCCCGTTCACAAGAAGCTTTACTCATTTTAGAGAAATACAATTATAATGGAAATATTTTCATTGATGGATTAGCAAGGAAAATTTCTAGATTATGTTTAGATTATCCAGATTTTATAAAAAATATCAAATTATTAAGAAATGCATTGAAAAAAGCACACTTTGTATCCAAATCTAAAACTAGGACAGACATTAAAAAATCTAATGGAGTAATAATATCTCCATCTGGTATGTTAAAAGGTGGTGCCGCTATAGATTATGTACAATCTATATTAGTAGATCCCTTCTCAGCTATTTATTTAGTAGGTTACCAGGTGGAAGGAACTCCAGGTAGATATTTATTAGATGAAGGAATTTTTGAATTTAAAGAAACTCGAAAAAATCGTCCTAACTTAGATTTAAGAATTGAAGCACAATGTGATTATGATTATTTTGATTTTTCAAGTCATTCTGACTGTGTTCACATTCATGATTATATTGATAACCTGAATTTTAAAAGAAATACGAATAGTGATATTTTCTGTATTCATGGAGATAATAAATCAACAACTAATTTAGCAAGAGAATTGGTAAACAAAAATTATACCTCAGTAGCTCCGGAAACTGGGGAGATTTACCAAGTATAGAAGATCTTTTCATAAATCTAATTCAATTTTTACCTAGTTGATTTCGAATTGCTATATTACAGTTTTCTAGAAATATATCCACTTTATCAATGGGAATCTTGGTTCCCGCTGCAGGAGGATGTCCTCCTCCCAATACATCTAAATCAGATTGTTCACAAGCATCTCTAATCGCTTGTGAGAGATTTAAACCTCGATTTACAATACTTTCATGTGCTCTTCCTGAAACTTTATATACGTCCTCATCAGCCCTTTTTGCTAATCCAAATATAGGTTTTGATTTATCTACCCCTTTAACATGTTCAAAAATTAACATGGAAGTAATTGTTCCTATTATATTTTCAGGTATTACATCTTCTCCAAAAAAATATTGAATCGAGTCTTTTTCTTGAATTTTATTATTTTCTTGGATCCAGGAAAGACCTTGAACCAATACCTGTTTATAGTTATTCAAAGCTTCTTTTGATTGTTGAAAAATCTCCTTTCTATTTCCCATTGCAATAGCTATACCTAAAGAAGAATTATGAGTTCGACCACAAGCATTTAGAAGCTTAGAAAATTCATTAGCATCATGAAGTTCTGAGCCGGGTGCTTCTTCTTTTAATATATATCGACTAACTATTAATTTTTTTATTATTTTTTTAGGTTCCATATCGAGTTTTATTGATGCAAATTCAATAATAGCGGAAGAGATTATTTGTTTCTCATCTTTGTTCAATTCACTTAACGTTTTTACATTACCCTCAGAATCTTCCATTAAAATTCCTAGAGTTTTCAAGAAAATCAAAGATCTATTTACATCCTTAGATAATCCCGGTAAATTCAATTCTTTTGAATAAGCAATTGCTTCATTTAAAGGTTGTAAACTAGGAAAATTTAAATCATTTACAACTTCAATAAATCCCGAGTTAACTGCATCTTCTAAAATCGAAGTATTTAGTCCTAGAAAGGATTTGTTTAATCCTTGATTTTGAAGATCTCCTATTGCCCCTACAATAGCTAAAGGTGATAAATCTATATTTAATTGGTTCAGAGTCTTTGCAAAATAATAGCATAATCCTGCACCTGAAATTTCATTACTGCCATCAATCCCATAAAAATAAGGATTAATCTGCCAATTTTTCGTATTTTCATAGATCTCTTCAATTAATTTAACTTCTTCCTTATTAGAAATATTTTGGGGAATGTGGTGGTCCAAAATTAAAAATGAATTAAATTCAGCTTTATTAACCAGTTCATTTTGTAATTCTAAATATTGACCGCTACCAAAATCAGAAAAGATTAGAAAATTTTCATAATCTTGAACTTTCTTAAAGATTTTTGAAATTTCTTTTTTTTCTAATTGTCTGAGTACAGTAATTTGGAATGGGATTTTCTCTCGATATAAAGCTTTACCAAGAATTGCCCCCGAACTTAAACCATCAGCATCTAAATGGGTATAGATATTAATAGGTGTGTTTCTCTCTTTAAAATGCTTAAGTAAGGTATTTTTTACTAACTTTAGATCAATAAGTAATTTGGTTAATCTTTCTTTTTCTGAAGCCATTTTTCTGAATAATTTGATAAATCATAAATTCAAAATTGAAACTATAATATAATAAGATATCAAAATAATAATAAATACTCAATTATAAAAAATACTAAAGTGAAAATAAATGCATCATATAAAAATAAATGAGCTTGCAAGAGAAATTGTATATAAGATAATCAACAAGAAAGAAACGATTAAAGCAGATATAATCGAATTAACTAATCAATCTATTATATTGGATATGACAAATTCCTCATGGGTAGGAGGTAAATTCGTGGGAGAAATTTGTATGGGTGGTTTAGGTACTGTTGAATTTACACATTACATTCTAGATGGACATTATTTACCAAGTGTTACTGTTCATACTTCAGAACCATTAATTTCATGTATGGCTTCTCAATTGGCAGGTTGGAATATAAAATTGAAGAAAGAAGTAGAAAAAGATGGGCAAATAAAGAAAAAAGTTATGTTTCAATCATTAGGTTCAGGACCAGCTCGAGCAAAAAGTAAAGTTGAAAAATTATTTGATGAAATTAATTATACAGATGATTCTGATTGCGCTGTTATAGTTTTTGAAACACCAAAATTACCTAATGAAGAAGTTATGAATATCGTTGCTGAAAAATGTGGTGTTGATCCTAGTAAGACGTATGCAGTTTGCGCACCAACAGCTAGCTTAACAGGTTCTATTCAAGTAGCAGCTAGAATTGTAGAAACAGGAGTTCATAAATTACATGAAATTAAGTTTCCAATCGAACTAATCAAAGATGGGTATGGAACAACCACAATTGCTCCCATTGCGAAAGATGATCTAGGCGCTATGGGACGTACAAATGATTCAATTAGTGCGGGTGGGATGACTTACTATACTATCGATGTTGAAAAAGCTAGAGAAGAAGAATTGTTCGAACTTATAAAAAGGGGACCAGCAAATACTTCTTCTAGTTATGGAAAACCTTTCATCGAAACGTTTAAAGAAGCAAATTATAACTTTTATGATATAGATCCAGGATTGTTTGCTCCAGCGACTTATACCTTAACTAATATTAAAACAGGGAAAAGTATAACTGTTGGAAAAATAAATCATGAATTATTAAAGCAATCGTATGGATTAAATTAGGTTAAACTTAGATGTTGGTAAGTTCTTCTTGATACTTTAAAATTTCATTTTCAGAAATATCTCTATCAAAATTTATTTTTTTATGTATTCCTAAATATGCACATGCAAGGTTAGCAGCAGCAGCAATCTCGGCCTTTTTAAGAGTTATAGAATATTCATCTCTCTGAATCTGTTCTTCTTGATAAGCGTTTTCTTGATACGGACGATCTTGAACTTTGGTGGCTCTTTCATTTTTCATCTGGTATAATAAAGATGCCATTTTAACGGCTACTTTAAAAGGTAATTGGTTCTTAACTATTAAACGTATAATATTATTTACGTCAAAATAATTTAATGTCTCAAATTTAGCACGTAGATAATTTTTAAGATTTTCAGAATCTTTTTCACACTCTATTTCAGTCCAATCATGGATTGCTAATTTTCTTCTAAAGAATATTAACTCCCAATCAATACCCAATTCTTTCAGAAATTCGAGTAATTTTACATCATTAGGTTTTCTTGATTCCATAATAATATAAAGTTGAAGACCATAATATTTATGCTCCTGTTGAAGGAAAAAACCTCTTTGTTGCATAGATGCTAGTATCATTAGCTTTATTGAAAAAATCTTTTCGGAAACATTCTTTTTACTACAGTTTAGGTAAATTACATTTCCCTCTTCACTGATATACTCACAATCTAGAAAACCTAGGATGCTCTCTTTATTTTCTTTTATGAATCTATCTAATCCATTAAGAGTAGGTTTTACGTTAAAACGTATTAAATCATCTTGTCCAATAGTAACATAATCATTATATTTGCTTCCAACAGCAAGTTTAATTGAGTTTAATTTGAACTCTTTATCCATACCAAATACTTTTTGAAAAGCTTCATTAATCGGAAACACTTCATCTTCGAGAATCTTAACATCTGCCATTGAACTTTCATATGGTTCAGGTTCACTAAGCATCTTATTTAACACAGGTGCTTCTGAAGCCTCTACTTCAATTTCATATGATTTTGCCAAATCTCTTCTAATAATACAAATAGATCTCTTTTTCTTATTAAAAATTGAAAGAGAATTGTTTTCATCTATTACTGCTCGAAATTTTTCAATAAATTTGCTTTCTGTATTCTCTGTACCTACTCTTCTTCGTCGAATTTTTAATCAACTAGATTTTTTGAAATTTATTCTTAGTTAATTTATTTATACAATTTTTATCTTAAATTCTTAACTAAAAGAAATTATTAATCGTAGTTTTTTATAAAATTAAAAATAAAACAGCCATATAACTAAATAATTTATTAATGGATACTAGTTTTTTATCTGAAAATTAAAGAATATTTTAATCTAATTCCTCTTCTAAGAAATAATCATCATCCTTCTTTATATAAACCATCGTTGATCCAAAATTATTCCGAACTGTATATTTTTCACCTTGAACATCTAATATTTCTATTGAATATGATAATCTCCTTTTATTTAGGATATCTTCAATAATTTGTTTCTCTTCTTTAGAATCCATAACTAAGTTATATATTTCAAATCAAAAAAAATTTACTATTATACTTGATCATTATTTGTAATTTCAAAGATATTTCATACTTACTTATGTATTATTAAGATCTTATATCTACTTATAAGATCATTAAGTATAAACTTAAAATAGAAGTACGATAGAATCAAAAAAGTAAAAATTTAATTCCTAAATGAAAAAATTGAGGTTTTAACATATGCTAATGCTTTATAGGGAATAAAAACATGAATTTATTAAAAATCGGAGTTTTTTTTAATAATCAGTTTAATAAATAAATGAGGATTTCATTTAATATCCACTTACCAAAATTTGTTAATAAACGATCTCCCATTTCTGAGGCAATATGGTTAAACAAAAGCTTGATATCGGATTCTTCACCAGTATGTATAGCCAAACTAATGGTACTGCCCACGCTGTGCGATTCTTATCTGAAGCAATAGCAAAAAATACCGATCATACAGTACATGTTTATGCTCCTGGAATTCAAAAACCAAAAAACAGACCGAAAAATTTATGTCTTCATAATTTTTTTGGTGCTAAAATAGCACCTAAAACTGGATTTGTTCTAAGCTTTCCTATTCATAAATATTTTTTCTGTCAACATGATTATTTAGATATTGCTCATATTCATACACATGCAACATTTGGTAGTATGGCGATAAATTGGTCAAAATATATTGGGATCCCAATGGTTGGAACCCATAATTCCCCGCTATCATTTTACACATCTCAATATATACCTATAGTGGGGGGTCTCTTATCTAAAATGGATTGGGTTTGGCGATATGAAAGACATATCTTAGATAAATATGATCTTGTATCAGTACCTACCAAATCTAAGAAAGATTTGCTTAGAAAACAGAGATTTAAAGAACCTATTATCTGTCTTTCCAATGGAATCCATGATAGCTATTTTTCTGATATAAAGGAAAATGGAGTTAGAGATAAATATAATTTAGATAATAAAAAGATTTTACTCTATGCTTCAAGACTTTCTCCTGAGAAACATCAATTAAGCATTATTAAAACATTTAAGAAAATTAATAAAGAAGTACCCAATTCACATTTAGTACTAGTAGGTAGTGATGGACCATTAACGACACACGTTTTAAAATTAATTAAGAAGAAACAATTTAGAGAAATTGTCTCTTATCTGGGACGAGTTCCATTTAACGATTTATTGAAACTTTACAATACTGCAGATCTTTCTTGTCTTTGGTCTTGGATAGAAGCAGAAGGATTAGTCCTTCTAGAAAGTATGGCCCAAGGAACTCCATGTATAGGTTCTAATAGTATTGGAATTTCTGATGTAATAAGACACGGGCATACTGGATATTTAAGTCAGGATTTAGACGATTTTAAGGATAGAGTAATACAACTACTCAAAGATGATGATCTTCGGCTTGAAATGGGTAAAAATGCTCAGAAAGTTGCTGAAAATTATAGGATAAGTAATGTTGCAAAAACTTGGGTAGAATTATATAAATTTTTGATAAATGAACTATACCCCCTCAGGTATTATAAAAAAGAACGGAAAGAAAGAGTAGAGTTAGTAAAAGAATTTATCCACAAATTACCTATAGTTAGTTTTTAAATAATTAATATCATTAGAAATTATATTCTTTTCTGATTTTATTTAACTTTTTTTTACATGTTTCACATAAATAATAGGATTTCTTATCAATTTCGTCAATATCCTTAGAAAACCTCATAACACAAGAATTTTCCTCGCAATGAGTAAATCCTATTAAAAGATGTCCAATCTCATGAATAATTTCCTTGATAACTCTCTGTTCAAATAGTATGTTATCTTTTTGTCTATCATAAAATTGCTCTTTCAATTTAAGTGTAGAGACTACACCACATCGATGTCTTAAGTGGGTTTCTCCAAATAAAAATAAGATATTATCATCACTACTTGAATAAATCGGAAGATCTGTAAGTGCAATTATCATACCAAGCTTTTCTTTCGTTCTTATATCTATTAAGGATTGATAGAATTTATTAGTAGGATGAATACTTAACTTATCATTTATTCCTTTTATTTCTTTATACTCTTTTTTTACACCTTTAGAGAGAAGTTTTTTTGAAAAACTAATTTGTCCTAAATCTCTAATCTCAAAAAAATAGGAATCGTATATTTGATATAAGTAAGATCCAATTTTTCTAAATAAGTTAGTATCATAATCGGAGTAAAATAGAATTCCCAAATGACAAGGTAATACTAATTTTTTCAATCCTTCATCTACTAATTCAAATTCTTCGGAATAAAAAATTCCTATTCTTGTCACAAGTTTCTTTAGTTTTTCCTTGTATTTTCGGATTTTCTGCTCATATTTCTCAAACTTAGGCATTATACGTCAAATTCTGCTTTTATCCTATAAAATAATCATTCTTAAAAAATAAAACTAGTTTAAAATCATTAATAATAGGTATTTAAATCATTAATTATATTATAAAATAAAATATTTCAATTTGACTGAAAATTAAACCTAATATTATGGTTAAAAATTCAAAGAATTCAGAAGAAATAGAATCAAAGGAAGAAGTAATAGAACAATCCTTAGAGAATACAGATTCAGATAAAAAAGTGGTTAGCAAAGAATTTATACCTCATTATTTTCCAACATATAGGATTAAAAGAACACTTTATCCCGTTCCGATAATTCTAGTTGTACTAATCTCGGGAATTCTAGCATATTTAACATATGTAGAAGCTGGAGTTCAAATAGATGGAGGATATTTTTCGGAAAGTGAATATGGAGCAATTGGTGGGATAATTAATGGGATTATATATACCTTATTAGCAGGTTTCTCTGCGTTTGTTATCATTTATATTATTAAAAAGAAAGGTGTAGGATCTCTAATTTATATTTTTGGAATAGGATTTGGCATGGTAATATTTTTCCAAACATGGTTCTTTGGGGAAATTATATTATTTTTATCGTTTTCAAATTATCCAAAATTATACTATATTTTTGATGTTGAATTAATCTTTCTTACAGCTGTATACACTATTTTTATAATTTATAGATATTTTACATCAAAATCGATTAAATTAAAAAATTTCATTGTGTTGTATATAGGGCTATTAATTGGTGCTTCTATGGGTGTTTTGATGCCTCTTTGGACTACTCTTGCGATATTAATCGGAATTTCCTTATGGGACATATTTGCTGTTTTATACAAACATGGACCTATAAAGCAATTAATTGACATCGTCTCATATGACAATAATAGCGATTTTTCAGAAGCAGAATTAAAAGAGAAAATAAAGAGCGGTGAATATACTTATGATACTTCAAAATTGGAAATCGGAATTGGGGATTTAGCATTTTATAGTATGCTTACTTCCAGTGCTCTTGTTCAAACAAATAATCTAATTATTATGATTTTAACTTCTATAGCTATAATAATCGGAACAGGAATTACAATAATGGGTCTTCAAAGGAATAAAATATTACCAGGTCTCCCCATTTCTATTTTTCTAGGTATTGGAACAATGATGTTCTCATGGTATATTTTTACAATCTAAGATCTAAAAAGGATAAGCTGAAAATAGCATAAGAGGAAAATTTATCTTAAAAAAGGATTTTTAACTATAACTTTTATTATCCTCTTAACTTATTTAATTTATAAAAAATAATAATTTTAAGATGTTCTATTGATTGATATTAGTGATTTTAAAGAGTTTTCAGTTATAGGAGCGGGTACAATGGGGCGTGAAATTGCTCAAGTAGCTATCATGTCCAACCAATTTGAAAAAGTAAATTTATGGTCAAGAACTCAGAAAACTTTAGATATAGCAGCCAATTTTATTGAGACTGGTCTTAAAAAACTAGAAACAAAAGGAATTTTAGAAGAAAACTCTACCAAAAATCTTTTGGAAAAACTAATTATAGAAAAAGATTTTGAGAAAGCTGCTAAAGCTGATTATATCGTTGAATCTGTACCTGAATTCATGGATCTTAAACAGTCAATTTTCAAAAAATTAGGTAATTTTGCTCCTGAACATACAATACTAGCTACAAATACATCTACAATGAGTATCACAGAAATAGCTTCTAATTCGGGCAGACCTGATAAAGTAGTTGGTATGCATTTTTTTATACCTATACCTGTACTTGAATTAATCGAGCTTATAAGAGGTAAAAAAACTTCTGATGAAACTTTTGAGATTAGTGCAGCCATTGGTGAATCACTTCCTTGCATTAGAGGAAAAAAATTTGTAGCACGAATTGAAAAAGAAAGTCCGGGATTTATCGTTAATAGATTAACGATTACAAGTGGAGCTTATATAGATTGGTTAACTGATGTCGCAATGGAAAAAAGTATTCAATGGAAAGATCTTAATGAAGATCTTGTTGTTCCTAATCAAATGGGGGTTCTAGCAAAAAGGGATTACTTAGGATTAGATGTAGTTTATAATACTGTTAAGTATTTTGAAGAAAAGGTTTCTCCCGATTTTGCAATAGGAAAAGCTTTGACCAAACTAATTAATGAAGGTAATTTAGGAAGAAAAACAGGAAAAGGTTATCTTGAATGGTCCGAAGATGGAAAACCCATTACTCATGGAGCAAAAAAAGCTAACCTTGGAAGTATGGACTGTTTCATGGCTCTTCAAATGAATGAAGGTTGTAGACTCTTAGAAGAAGGAATTGTTTCGAGTTATGAAACAATTGATAAAACCATGATTGCTGGAATGCGTTCGCGTGGTCCATTCGAATTAGGAATGGATAAATATCAAGAATGGTGTATTTTATTAGATGACTTTGCGGAAAAATCGGGAAAAAATTATTTTCGACCAACTAAATTAATGCGATCAGGAGATTTTCTGAAATATAAATAAAAATTCAATTAAGATTTTAAAAAAAAGAAATTACCCTTCAAAATATCATTTATTATTTTTATTTAATTTTATCACTTATCAAATATTCTTTATTAAATTATTTGTTAATAAAACAAGTGTAAGTTTATGGTTTACCTTAATGATATCAAAACAATAGTTGTAGTCGGAGCAGGTATCATGGGACATGAGATCGCCCAAGTTGCTCTTATGGGGGGTTTTAAAACTGTTATCTTAAATGATTTAACTGAGGAAATTATTAATAGTGCTGTAATTAAAATCAAAAACGGTTTGGAAAGACTTGAATTAAAAGGGAAGTTAAATGAAGGTAAAACAACCAATAGTCTAATAGATAATTTAGTGAAGGAAGTGAATTTAGAAAAAGCGGTATCTGAAGCAGACTTTGTTATTGAAGCAATCCCAGAGGTAATGATTCTTAAAAAAGAGCTTTTTAAGAAATTGGGAGAATTTGCTCCTCAAAACGCGATTTTGGCCACAAATACGTCAACTATGAGTATTTCTGAAATAGCATCAACTTCAGGAAGACCTGAAAAAGTTATTGGATGTCATTTTTTTACTCCTGTTGTAGTATTGCGATTAATTGAGATTATTAAAGGGAAGAAAACCTCAGAAGATACCGTAAAAACTGTAAAACAAATTTGTCAGAATTTCCCTTCTCTTCAAGGAAAACGTTTTTTACCAGTACTTCAAAAAGAAAGTCCCGGGTTCATTGTGAATAGGTTAAATGCTGCTTCTTTTCTCTATTTAAACTGGCTTCTTGAATATTCTATGGAAAAAGGAATACCATTGCAAAGTTTAGATGCTGATGCTGAATCTCTAGTAGAAGTTGGTCCATTTGCTAAATTGGATTATCTTGGTCTTGATACAGTATTTAATGCCATGACTTATCTCGCAGGAGCTGTTTCTTCAGATTTTTCTCCTGGAAAAACCATAAGAAAACTAGTAAATGAGGGAAATCTTGGAAGAAAAACAGGAAAAGGGCTTTTTAATTGGAAGGGAGAGAAATTAGAAATTCATAAAAAAGAAAAAGCTGGTCTTTTAGATATTGAGCTTATTATGGCAACTCAATTAAATGAGGGATGTAGACTTTTAGAAGAGGGTGTAGTTCCTGGCTATAAAATAATTGATGATGCTATGATAGCAGGAATGAACATACCTGGTCCATTTGGTCCTGGAAGAATAAATTATGAGAAATGGACAAATTTATTGGAAAATTTTGTTGAAAAATCAGGCATTACATATTTAAAACCGTGTAACCTAATGAAAACTGGAGATTTTATAAAAATGAGAAAATAATGATTTTTTCATAAAGCTTTAATAAAACTTTTAATAAGGTTATTAAAAAAAGAAAAAGGTTAACAGTCATAATGTCTTTTGTAACCGGTCTTAAGATTTTCTTTAAAAAGCCTGTTTATGTATTGATACTAGCTTTCTTTATTGGAGCATGGATTTTAATATTATTTGGATATACACTCTTTACTATTCCAGGATATTATCGATTTCTCTTCTTTTTTGTCGGCATTTTAGCAGGATTCACTACTCTATTATTTGTTATCTCTTTCTTAAAACCAATTGAAAGTTTAAGTTATATGTTTATAATCATCATATTTCTAATTTCAATTCCAATAATCTTAATCTTTAAAGATTTTCTCAGGGCATTCTATTTTCCTTTTTTAATAGCAAATCAACTATTCACAGCATTTTTTGCTTTTAAATTATGTATGGATTCATCAACGAAGGTTGATGATTTTTTCTATACTGACGAAAAAACAAGGGGAATCACAAGAGTATTAGAATTTATAATATTTGGAATTATAACTTTATCATTTTTTATCATAACATGGAATATTTTACTCAGATTAACTCCCATTGCGGCATTAAGAAGTGCAAATATCTTTAGAATTATTTTTTGGGTTGACATTATTTTGGTAATTATTGTGATTACGAGAGTAGTCATAATTAAGAGATTAGCAGCATATATTACTTTATTTTTCTTATTAACGTTTTTTTATATTCTCTATATTATAATAGAGATTATTGCTCAAGTTCTATTTCCAGACACATTAAGCTTTGCATGGTATTTCTTTATAGTTGACCTCGTTTTATTTATTTACATTATTGGTTCAGTATTTGATAAAGTGGAATATTTAGAACAAAAATTAAAGCTAAGATCAGAAACAATTTCATTATTTGTAATATTATTAAAATTAATTGCTCAATTTTTCAAAATTATACCAGATATCCCAGGAATCGTTGTTAATCCAGATTATTTATTATGGTTACAAATATTTCTTTTATGGTTATTTATAATTTTCATTTTAATTTTCGGTTTCCATTCAATTATTGTTCATAAAGAAGGCGAAAAGGAATCAAAAGATTTGGAAGATTATAAAGAGGATTAATTACATATTGTAAATAATTAGTTGATGATTTTTTAAATAAAACTAGCTTTATTATATATAGGACTAATTAATAAAAATTCCAAATATGTCAAAAGCAGAAAAATCAATTAAAACCGGATTCGAGAAAAT
>JBHLOJ010000158.1:0-5827 GCA_048940605.1 Promethearchaeota archaeon | reverse complement strand
AATTCCTATTAAGGATTGTTCAGAAATATTTCTGAACTTCTCTTCAGATTCTTTCAATCTTTCTTCTGCTTCTTTTTTTTCCGTAATATCTTGAATCAAAACTTGTAAAAATAATTCATTATTTATCTCAATTCTAGAACTCTGCCAATGCAACCAAACCTTTTTCCCAGATTTAGTAATAATTAAAAAATCTATCGGTTCGAGAGCTTTTCCTTCACGTAAAAAATTTAATCTTTCAGTAAATATTCGTAAGAGTTGATTTGCATTTTGAAAATGGGGGATGATATCAATGAAATTTTGACCAACAAAATCAATATTGATATACTCTGCTAATTTCTTAATAATAACTCTATTGCTTTCAACCAAATTTCCTTCTAAGTCGAAAATAGATACGCTGATTGGAAAATTATTAAATAAATGCTGATATCGGATTTCAGATTCTCTTAATTTCTTTTCAGAAATCTTCATATCAGTTATGTCATGAATCGAAACAAAGTCAGCAGGTTTTCCTTTGTAAATTATAGTTTTTGAGTATACTTCTAACCATAATATATCCCCATTCTTCTTTATCCCCTTAAATTGATATTGGTTAATAACATCTAATTCACCCAATTGTTTTTTATTAGCTTGTTCAGCCACTAACTTCACATATTCTGGATGTATCATATTAATAAATCCTCCTTTCTCCCAAGCCATAACCTCTTCTACAGTATAACCAAACATATGTGCAAGTGTTTTATTTACATATATTACCCAATCGTCTTGTAAAATAGCTAATCCTAAAAAAGATTGTTCTGTAAGTATTCTATATTTCTCCTCAGATTCTTTCAATTTTTGTTCTGCTAATTTTTGGTTGGTTACATCAGTTAAGAATGCATACGTCCCTTCATAATTACCTTCCTTACTAAAAATAGGTGTTGCTCTTATTCTTAAATTAATATAATTGCCACCTTTATGAATCATGATAGCATCTCCTTCCTCTGAAATTCCTTTTTTACGTTGCTCTAGATGCAATCTGGTTAATTCAGCGGATTCTTCAACCATAAAATCAAATACAGACTTACCGATCATTTCATCCTTTGTATACCCTAACATTTTAGTCATACTTGGATTAATTAATATGGTATTCGCATCCTCATCTACAACCCACACGCCCTCTATGGAATTTTCTATGAAATAACGATATTTTTCTTCAGATTCTTTTATCTTTTTTTCCGCTTTTTTACGATCGGTAATATCTATCACAATTTCAACAACTTTATCAATTGTACCATCTTGATTCGGATACGGAGCAGAAATCAACTCATAAGACCTTCCATCTACGCCATCTAATTCACATCGCTCAACTCTATTATATTTTAAAGCTTCTTCCATTGGACAAAGTTCACATGGATTTTTAAGACCTATGTAATTACTATAACATTTCTTCCCTTGAAAATCTCCAAATCTTTCTTTAAGGACTTGATTCTGGAACAAGACTCTATAATCTTTGTTAACAATATCAATTCCGATTCCAACTTGCGTTAAGCCATCAATTATAGACTTATATTTCTCATCTAACTCAATAAATTGTTTAGTGTTTTCTTGAACCTTTTTATCCAATATTGAAATAATTTCTTCAAAATCCTTTTCTGGTTCTTTCAACAATTTCTTTAAATAATTTCTTTCAGATGAAGAAAACACACTTAATATAGAACTGGCCATAATTTCTCATCCTTATACCTCAAAATCATATAATCAGTAAAAATAATATGCATTTTGATAATAATATTAAATGTTTTTAAGAATTAGTATTTTGAAAAATTTGTTTAATATTTTCTAATGAACTTGTTTTTATTCCTTATTCTTTTCATTTCGTAAAGTTCGGAAATAGAGTAAATCTTTTTTAATAATAAATTATCCTTATATAGAGCACAGTTAATTTATTTTAAGCCTTCTTATGACTAAAACTGAATTTTATGATATTGTCAATATGGATGATACTCGAGTATCTATACTAAAAACTAGCCATTTCAGCATAGGGACATCACCTTATTATGCACATCAGCATGGACTTGCTATAGATATTTACCAAGATTTATCTTTAGAAAACTACGAGGTATTTAGCCCAGTTTCTGGAAAAATATTAAAAATAAAAACTTTACTTGCCCCAAAACCGAAATTTAAAGGAGGAATTGATAGGGATTACCTCATTTTGATAAATAATCAATCTAATCCTGATTTAGTATGGAAACTCATGCATGTGAATCCAAAATATAATGTAGGTGATCAGATCGAAACAGGAGATATAATAGGAAAAACAATCCGAAATGGGTATTTTGCTTATTGGTCTAGCCCACATTTACATATAGAGTTACGACCCAATGATGATGCAATACGTGCTAGAGGTGGAAAAGCTTTCTCATTAGCAGTTGATCCTAAGAATAATCAAATTGAATCCCCTGGAAATGAGGAATTAATAAATATTCCAATTGAGATCGATTCTATTTTTCAAGAATTCATTCTCGCACGGTTTCCAAAACAATTTTACCATAAATTATTTCCTATAAACGGAGTTAAGGTACAAGTTGACAGAATGTATTGTATCTTAGATGGTGGTATTCCTCATTATAAGATTGGCACCATTCTATGTAATAATATTTATAAGTATGATGTTCCCAGTTTAATATACTTAGGTTCTCACAAAATAGGGACTTTACATGAAAAAAGCGGGAATTTTGGGTTATTAAAATTTGAACCAGTCGTATTTTTACTTAATAATAAGGAGATAAGAGGAATTTCTCTTTATTTGGCAAGCTTTTTACCACTTCTAAAAATAATTCCTCATAAAAAAAATGAGTTCTCATTTAAACCTCAAACTACTCAGTATCTGAGTATAAAATCACATAATTAAATTTCTTTTGGGGGAAATTTAGTATATTTTATATATTTGGTTGTTAAATTAAGAAAAAAAAAATTTGATTTAAATATTAATAATATCTCAGTTTATCCTAAATCTTTTTTAAGTTTCATTAGAATAGGAACAACTTTAGCAATATCCATAGCAGCACTAGTCTTAATAAATTTAAAGATACCTGGTTTGGCCATTCTCCACACATTAGCGTCTTTAACCAGCTGTTCTTCATTCTCTGCTTCTGCTATTGTGACTCCCCAGAAATCTCCTGTAGATGTATACCATCCAATTTGTTTAACACCTTCAGTAGGATAAAGTCCCTTACTCAATAATTTTTGAGCAACGTCAGCTAATTCTGAAGGATCAAAATCTGGATTCAATTCCCAATATGTAATAAATAACATTTCTTTATCGCCTCTATCAGACTACTTAAAACTTAATTAGTTCTTAGAACTAAAATCTTCTCCAAGGTACTAACAAAATTATATAAAGTCAGAATTAATTTAAGTATTTCTTAAAATTTTTTAAAAACTATTTCCTAAAATTGGTGAAAAATTAGCGAATAACTAAAGTTGTGTAAATTAACAGTACAACTTAGAAATATTTTAATAGTAGAGAGAATATATACTCAATAATAATGTTCTCAATTAAAACTGCTTTCGTTGCTAATCTAAGAGAAAAAGTATTCTTAGATGATTTACTCGCAGTTTTATTATTATAAGCGATACAAATCTCTATTTCCTTATTCTTCCAAACATATCGCAGATTTGATCGCTTTATTGGCATTTTGAATGAATTAGGTTGTAGAGGATTTGCATCCAAATAGAAATATTTAAATTATTGGAAAAAAGGGAGTTTAAATTTAATGAATTCATATAACTACAAGAAATGTGAAAGAAAATGGCAGAAGAAATGGGCTGAAGCAAGGCTATTTGAGGCGGATAAAGATGAGAGAGAGAAATATTTCATCAATTTCCCTTTTCCTTATTTAAATGGACCTCCACATGTAGGTCATGGCTATACCTTACTGAAAGCTGAAGCAATGGCGAGGTTTCAAAGAATGATGGGGAAAAATGTATTGTTTCCATTTGCTTTTCATGCGACTGGTGAACCTATAGTAGGCATTGCCAAAAGACTTAAGGCAGGAGATAAATTTCAAATTAAAATCTTATTGAGATCAGGGGTCCCCGAGAAAGAAGTTATAAAATTCAAAGATCCCCATTATATCGTTAACTATTTTAAAAATAAATGGATAGAAGTAACCACAACGTTAGGATTGGCTATTGATTGGCGTAGACAATTTGTAACAACACAATTGACTCCAATTTTTTCGAAATTTATAGAATGGCAATATAGGAAATTGAAAAGCAAAGGTTATGTAATTCAAGGCTCACATCCAGTAATTTGGTGTCCAAAAGATCAAAATCCAACCGGAGATCATGATCGATTAGAAGGAGAAGGAGCTCGTGTAGTGGATTACATCGTAATAAAATTTTATTCTGAGACACATAATGCCTATTTCTTACCAGCTACTTTGAGACCCGAAACTATTTACGGGGTTACTAATATGTTTATACATCCTAAAGCTTCATACGTAAAAGTAATCATTAACGGCGAAAAAGTTATAATATCTAAAGATGCGGTAATTAAATTCCAAGATCAACAATTTGAAGTTCAGGATATAGAAGATGTACCTACCAGCAAATTAATTGGAACCTATCTTACAAATCCTATTAATAATAACAAAATTATAGTTTTACCTGGTGAATTCATAGATACTGCCGGAGCAACTGGAGTTGTAATGTCAGTGCCAGCACATGCACCTATAGATTGGATTACTTTGAAAAATTTACAAGATAATCCTGATAGTTTGAAGAAATGGGGTATAAGTTCGGATAAATTAAAATCAATCAAACCAATTGCTTTGATAAAAGTAGAAGGATATGGTGAATTTCCAGCCGGAGAAGAAATTAAAAATCGTAACATTACTTCTCGTGATGATCCAGATGTAAAAGAGGCAACTAGAATAATATATAGAAAAGAACATAGTTTTGGGAAGCTGCTTGAAATAACTGGAAAATATAAGGATATGACAGTAGAGTCTGTAAAAGAAAAGATTATTGATGATTTAGTTAATAATAATATTGCATTCATTTTAAAAGAGCCTGGAGAGCCCGTCGTTTGTAGGTGTGGTACTAGAAATCATGTTAAATATCTTGAAAACCAGTGGTTCTTGAAATTTTCAGAT
Organism: Promethearchaeota archaeon; assembly: GCA_048940605.1. Taxonomy (GTDB): domain Archaea; phylum Asgardarchaeota; class Lokiarchaeia; order Sigyniarchaeales; family SOKP01; genus Loki-b32. The sequence continues at coordinate 686 of JBHLOJ010000158.1, read as the reverse complement.
GCAGATTGGAAGGAAAAAACTCACAAATTGTTGGATAAAATGGATATCTTCCCAACTGAAGCACGAATAGCATTTCATAATACTGTTGATTGGTTAGAGAATAAAGCATGCGCACGTAGATCTGGTTTAGGGACCCCTATGCCTTGGGACAAAGATTGGATAATAGAAACACTGTCAGATTCAGTTATCTATATGGCATATTATATCATTTCCAAGTATGTTAATGACGGTCGATTTACTATAGAATACTCAACTGATAAGATCTTTGATTATATACTATTGGGTAATGGTGATCCGCAAATTTTATGTGATAAAGTTGGGATTGATATTTCATTGTTAAAAGAAATTCGAGAAGAACTTGTATATTTCTATCCTTTTAATTTAAGAGCTTCAGGAAAGGATTTGATAAATAATCATTTGACTTTCATGTTAATGCATCACACAGCAATTTTTCAAGAAAGTTTTTGGCCAATAGGTATTGCTGTAAATGGTTTCGTGGCATTAGATCAAATAAAAATGTCTAAAAGGTATGGAAATATAAAAACTATTGAAGATGTTGTCAGAGCTTTTGGTGTGGATGCAACAAGGTTAGGACTCTTAATCGCTGGGGAAGGTTTGAAAGATGCTTCTTTTTCTATTTCTGAAGCCGAAAGTTATGTAAAATGGATCCAGAATCTATATGAAAT
>JBHLOJ010000044.1:0-25511 GCA_048940605.1 Promethearchaeota archaeon | reverse complement strand
GCTAGTGATTCAGGAAAACCAATAGTAATAGAAATATTGGTAAACCGAGATTTTCCTTATACAGGAAGTCCAGCAATTGGTTTCTGGGATGTGCCTCGCCCTGAATACCTAGAAGACAGGAGAAAGATTTATGAAGAGGAAATTAAAGGAGAAAAATTATGATTAAATTATAAATTTATGAAATCTAAAAATATATCAATTAAATCCTGAAGAATTAAAGCCTTAGCGATATCACCTTCAACTTTTATCTTTCCATTCATAAAGGCAGAGACAGGATTACCATTTATTAATAAATCTGCGGAACTTTCAAGGTTCATTTCTAAAACAAAATTAGGATTAGTTGCTTCTCCTTTATACCAACTCATTTTATTATCGGATATACTGATTACATAATTATCAAGATCAATGAGTTTCAATTGAATGCTTAAATCTTCTTCTGAGATAGTATTTTGAGCTTCAGGATTGTTATTTACAAAAACAGTTAAAACTTCTAAAAAAAGGGGAACTTGTGATGGTTTGACTTTAGATGGTCCTTTCAAATAAACATTTATGAGATCTTTCATTGAATTAGCATCTATCACTCTTTTTGTATCTTGATTATCAGTAACTTCTAACAATTTAAAAGCCAACTCTAAAATATCAACAAAAATTATTACTTTTAGCAAATCTCCTTCAATTTTAAAAGATTCAGAAAAATAAGCTTCCAGAGGATCTATTTGTCCAAGAAATAAATTAAAAATCGTTTTTAAATTCAATCTTATTATAAAATCTGGAGTTTTTAAACTTCCTTTAGTAAAAATGGCATTTTGGTCTTCTATAATAAGATTATATGTTTCAGCATCTTCAATTTTCAATATTATCCTTAATGCATTTCCTTCAATAAGATTTTGAACTTCTGGATTAACGTTTATAAAATCACAGAGAATTTGAAATAAAACATTAATATCATCAATATTTACAGCTTCTATACCTTTTTCCCTTATCTCAATTAATCTTTTTATATTTTCCATTTGTTTTTCAAGTCCTTTAATTTATTATATTAAATATTATCTATAAATTGAAAATTCTTTATCTAATTTTTTTTTAAGACTTAATGGGATATTATATTTATTTGAATACAGATTGAAAATCAAATCATCAATTTTTCTTTGATGGTCTGTATAATCATAATCTGGGGTAGATTGTTTATTTCTGATAATATTTTTAACTATTTTTTCAACTTTGGTTTTTGTTTCATTATCGACTGGTATAATAGGTAAAGCTTGGATTCCTGTTATTTGAATACTATTAGTATTATTGATGATTCCCTTAGCTAGGTAATTATATAAAGAACTATTTAACAATCCTAATATATATGGAATTGTTAGGTTATTATCCTTAATAACAAATCCTATTGCTTTATTTGAATCCCAATAACATCCTTTTGGCATATAACGAGCAGCTAATCTTGAACTTACGCCACTAATTACAATACCTTCCTGTTCAAATGGTATATTTGCAGGAATATCAAAATTTTTTCTAGATTCTTCATCCCAGTCTAATGCTTCCATAATTGGTCTATAATATTGTTCTGCTCCTCCTCTCTTTAAATAAGGCTTCCACTTTACTGAGTCAAGCTCTTTCTTTGAAATTATTTTATATTTTTTAAGTGGATCAGATATATTCTTATTTCTTTTCTCAAAAATCTTGGCTAATTCAGTTTCCTCTATAGCAGCGATATATTTCCTATTATTATGGGTATGCATTCCAATAAAACCTGATATAAAATTATCCAATTTTGGTGATTTTTCAAATAAATTAATAATTTCATCTTCAACGTCAATAAAAAATATGCTATAAGGTAAGGAATTGTATTTCTTTTGCTTTATTTCGTTGATATGTTTTTGATCTTTATAATCTTCCTCATTATCTACTCTAGGAATGATCCTCATTATATTATTTTCTCGGAATTTTTTGTTTTTCTGACCAGAACATTTTGTTAGAATAAAAATTGCAGCACTGGTACTTACATTTTGGTTCGAAAACAAATTTTTTGGCGCTAGAAGAATTTCATTAATTACACAATTATTAAGTATAAACTTCCTAAGGTTTTTATGGGTACTCAAACTTAAAAATGAATCACTAGTTATAAAACCTAATTTTCCGCCCTCCTTTAAGCGCCATATGCTGTTTACAATGAACATGGCATAAGTTTCATGAGCGTTTATTTTCCCATAAATTTTTCTTAGCTTCACTTTGTTTTTACGAACATACGCACTTGCTTTATTTAGATAAGGGGGATTTCCAACAATAAAATCAAACTGATTATACGAATCAGGATATAAAGCGATAAGTGTATCCTGAACTTTAAAAGAAACTCCTAGTTTTTCCATATCTCCTTTTATACTTGCATCTATATCATATGAAAATATTTGGTCCTTATTAACTCCAGATTCTATTAATTTTTTCACAAATATACCAGGTCCAACACATGGATCCAAAATTTTTTGATCTTTTTCGATCTTCCCTAGTCTTGAAATAATATAATTCACTGTTAAAGATGGAGTAATAACTACTCCCAATTCCTTACTATTAAGCTTGATTCTTAATCATCACTTTTAGATTATTGATTTAAATTAATATCAACTTCATTTAATAGAATTGTATAAAAATGGGAAAGTATTTTCAATGCCGTTATTTCTATTTTATCCACATCATCCTTAACAGAATGAATATAATGGTAAGAGCTTTTATCACCATTACCAATTCCTTTGAATTTCTTACTTAGGAGAAACATTCCGTCGCTATATGAACCGATGTAGAATCTATGTGTTTTCTCCAATCTCATTATTTCCTTATTTTCTAAAATGTAATTTATTGACTTAAAATATTTATTATTAATGAGACCATGATCCCATAAAGAAGCCCGTTTAGCGATTGAGTCAAAATTGATGATATATGTCTTGTTTCTGTCGCAATTTTTCATAAAAAAATCGTAGTAATACCTAACCCCAACTGTACCTGATTCTTCTGCCCCCGTAAAAATGAAATATAAATCTAAGTTTTTAAGTCTATTTTTTGGGTTCGAAAAATGTCGTAGAATCTCTAAAACACAAGCTACTCCAGAAGCATTATCTATAGCACCTTTAGACTTATTATTGGTAGTATTTAACCACACAAATACGGTAGATACACTATTAATAATTAAAATCAAAAATGTAAACAAAAATAATATAAAGTTATGTCTGAAAAAGATGAAATAATCGAGTATTATTAACATTAGGCTTAAAATAAAAGAAGTCATCCAGATATTATATAATCGGATACGAATTTTTATTGAGAAACTTTGTCCTTTTGAATCTAAGTGTGAAAATAAAAAAATACTAATAGGCGGAAACCTATTATGAGATTGAGATGAAATTTTTACATATAAATTTTGAGAATGATATTCCCTCCCAATTTTAAGCTTCTCTGGATTCCTAGTAATTATAATAAGAACTATAATTGAAATTAAAATTATAAAGAGATTAATTAATCTAAACACCAGTTGGAAATTAAAAAATAAAATAATAAGAAGCCAACTTAATAAGGATAAAGAAACTTTTGGGAAAATTCTTGAATAGAATGTACTAAATGAAAAATCTTGTATTTTTGGACTAAGATTGAGATCTTCAATTTTTTGATTAACAATATTGAAACATTTCCTCTCATATTTTGTTCCAGATAACCTCGGAAAGGCTAAATCCTTTAAATTTTGTGATATAGGTGTTTCATCAATCATGATACTAAAAATTATTGTAAATATGCTCCTTCTTTCGCAGAGCTTACTGTTTTTCTATAAATGTTTAAATAACCAGTTTTAAACCTTGGTTCAGGTCTTTCCCATTCCTTTAACCGTTTTTTTATTTCTTTATGAGGGACTAACAATTCTATTTTTCGATTATCAATATCAATTTCAATCTCGTCACCATTTTCTACAATAGCTATAGGTCCCCCATCAAATGCTTCAGGGCATACATGTCCTATACATGGTCCTCGTGTAGCCCCCGAATACCGTCCGTCAGTAATCATAGCAACAGAATCACCTAATCCCATCCCTATGAGCATAGCTGCAGGTATGGATAATTCTCTCATTCCTGGAGATCCTTTCGGTCCCTCATATCGAATCACTAAAACATCTCCTGGTTTAACTATGTTTGATGTTAACGCATCTCTAAGATCCTCTTCACATTCAAATACTTTTGCAGGTCCTCTATGATGTCTCATTTTATCATTGACAGCACTTTGTTTTATGAGTGCACCATCAGGAGCTAAATTCCCTTTCAAAACTACAATACCTCCTTCACTAGCTATTGGATCATTAAAATTTCGAATTATTTGGTAATCATGGATCTCAATAGAATCTAAATATTCTTCCAATATAATCCCTAAAACATTTTTTATTGACAAATCTAATACGTTTGATAACTTTTTCATTAAAACTCCAACACCACCCGCTTCATGAAACTCCGTGATATTATATTCTGAAGCTGGTTTGAATTTTGCCAGTAATGGGACGGATCTACTTAATTTATCAAAATCAAAATGATTCATGCATCCTCCAATCTCATGAGATAACGCACACATATGTAAAACCATATTCGTAGAACCTCCAAAAGATAAGGCTACTTTAATAGCATTTTCGATTGAATTATGAGTGATTAGATCTAATGCCTTAACATCTTTCTCAACTAATTTCATAATAATTTTACCAGTTTCTCTTGATAGATTTTCTCGGTCCTCACTGATAGCACTCATAGTCGCACAACCTGGTAATGAAAGTCCCATAGCTTCTACAATACATGCCATTGTATTTGCAGTACCCATCATATTACATGCTCCAGGAGAACAGCATGTTTGAGATTCTATAAGAAATAACTCTTCTCTTGTCAAGTTGCCTGCCAGATATTGACCAATTGCTTCTTTAACATCAGAAGCTACGTAAGTCTTTCCTTTAAGAGGTCCATTTTGAAAAAATTTTGCTTCCATTATGCCCCCAGTTAAAAATACAGTAGGAATATTACATCTTACTGCTGCTAAAAGCATCCCTGGAATAATTTTATCGCAAGAACACAACAATACCATACCATCGAAGCCATAAGCTCTGACTGTACATTCAATTGAGGCTGCTATCACCTCTCTTGAGGGTAGAATAAATTTAGAAAAGCTCCCTGAATTAGCGATACCATCACATGAAGCTATAGTATTAAATTCCATAGGAGTACCGCCATCTTCTCTAACACCCTTCTTAACAAATTCAACCAATTTCCGTAAGTGAATATGCCCCGGATTAATTTCATTCCATGAATTTACAATAGCAATTTTAGGTTTTGTTAAATCATCTAAAGAATAACCGCATCCATAATATAATGCCCTCTCATATGCCTTCTTTGGATCTAATTTATCTTTGTTTACTGACATTGAGATTTATAAATTTATTTTATTAATGAAATTTGCTATGTCATTTGATTTGGGAAATTTAATTCAAATATTTATAAAACTCCAACAAATTCTAAAATCTTAAAGAAAGACAGGAAAGTCCTCCATCCATCTTTCTAAATTCACTCATATCAAGTTTAACTAGGGGATATCCAAGATTAGAAATTGATTCTGCAAAATTTTTATAACCTTGAGCTACTAATACATAATCATTCACTCTTATGCAATTAGCAGCATAGGTCTCATCTTGATCCACTTTGAGTAAGTCATATTCATGAAAAAGTGGATTATCAATAAATTCTCCAGAGACGACCAAATTCATGTCCCCAATATAAGCAATTCCTGTCTTTAGGTGAAGGACTTTTTTTAGCTTAACTAACGAACAAGTATATCCATATTTCCCCAAGAGTTCTTTCAATTGTAATGCTCCTGCTTTATTAGTTCGCTGGGAAATCCCTATAAAATATTGATCCTCAACTCTAAGCACATCACCACCATCTAAAGTTCCCGGTTTTACTATAGATTCAATATTATCATAAAATTCATCTAAAACCTTTTTTATTTCTATTTCTTCACCTTTCCTACTGTTTGCGCCTAAATTTGCAATTATAGCTAAGTCCTCATTAATAACTGCTGTATCTTCAACAAATGTTGAGTCTGGGAATCTATTATCCATTTCTAAAGTTATAAGCTTCAGTCCAATTTGCTTTAATGCTTTAACATAATTTGAGTGCTGAATAAGGACTTTATTATATTCTGGTTTTCCTAATTTAGATGAAGTCAAACCATACTGAAAAGTCTCTGAGACTTTTTTTACAATAGCATACTTAAACATTATAAAATTAGCAAGTTTTATTAAGTTTGAAAATCAGCTAAAAATTAAAAATCTTAATAAATCAAATTATCTCTATTAAAAAATAGGATTAAAATAAGTTAATTATTACTAATAACGAATTTTTTTGGAGAAAAGAATGAAAGTAATATTTATTCTGTTTGATACCTTAAATAGGCGTTTTTTACCTCCTTATGGGAATACATGGGTTCATGCCCCAAATTTTAAAAGGTTGGCAGAAAAAACAGTAATATTTGATAATTGCTATTCAGGGAGTTTAATGTGTATTCCTGCTAGAAGAGAACTTCATACTGGAAGGCATAACTTTTTACACAGAAGTTGGGGGCCATTAGAACCATTTGATGATTCAATGCCTGAGATTTTAAAAAATAACGGTATATATTCCCATCTTGTAAGTGATCATTACCATTATTGGGAGGATGGAGGTTTAACATACCATAATAGATTTAATACATGGGAAATTGTCCGAGGTCATGAGGGAGATGCATGGAAAGGGGAAGTAAGAGATCCTGATATTCCTGAGGCCGTACCAAATATGCGACAAAGCTGGCCTCATTGGCGCCAGGATTGGGTAAATAGAAAATACATGCAAAAAGAAGAAGACCAACCTCAGGCAGTAACCTTTAAACTTGCATTGGAGTTCATTAATAAGAATTATGTGGAAGATAACTGGTTCCTACATATAGAAACTTTTGATCCTCACGAGCCCTTCTTTACACAACAAAAATATAAAGATTTATATAAGCATCAATATGATGGTCCTCATTTCGATTGGCCAAACTATGGGATAGTAACAGAAACCGAAGAGCAAGTAGAACATATTAGAAAGGAGTATGCTGCCTCTGTTAGTATGTGTGATGTTTATTTAGGTAAAATTCTCGATTTAATGGACGAGAAAGATATGTGGAAAGATACCATGCTTATAGTTACTACAGACCATGGTTTTCTTCTGGGAGAAAAAGACTGGTGGGCAAAAGGAGTACAACCTATATATAATGAGATCGCTCATATACCATTGTTCATTTGGGATCCAAGATCAGGTAAGAAAAATGAAAGGAGAACTGCTCTTGTGCAAACTACTGATATAGTACCTACAATTCTCGAATTCTTTGGAATAAAACGTACAAAAGATATGCAGGGTAAAGTTTTAAAAGAAGTAATTAATATAGATGAGAATGTAAGGGAGTTTTTATTATTTGGGACCCATGGGGCTCATGTAAACGTTACAGATGGACGATACATATACATGAGAGGACCTACAAATTTTTTAAATCAACCGCTTTATGAATATACACTTTTGCCAACCCATATGCGTGGATTTTTTTCCATAAATGAACTAAAAACAATAACATTAGCTAATCCTTTTCCTTTCACAAAAGGAATTAAACTTTTACGAACAAATTCAAGACTTCGATATATAAATCCTTATGTTTTTGGTAGTTTACTTTTTGATCTTCAAAATGATCCCCACCAAGAAAAACCGATAATTGACTCTGAAATTGAGAAAAGGATGATTAAGGCATTGATTGAAGAAATGAAGAAAAATGATTCCCCAATCGAACAATTCGAACGTCTTGGGATTCCTTATGAAGGTGAAATTACAAAAGATCATTTAGATTTAATTGAAACTCGCTCAGGAATGAAAGATGAGGTTGGAAATACTGAAATTTTATGGATTAACAAAGGGAAAAGTATGTATTCTCTTATAATGGGATTCATTCCCTTTCAGTTCCAAAAACAAAGTATTTTACAAATAGAACAAGAGATTAAAAAGAATGGAATCACTGAAATCGACGAAGATTTACTATTACCAATATTTGAAAAAATGCTTCCAAAAAATTACATTCCATTGCTTAGAAATATGACCAAATTGGTTAAGTCCAAGGGAAAATAATTTAAAACTGAATTAGTATAAAAATAGAAATGAAATCTTTTTCATTATTGATAAAACCAGTTTCAGCTGATTGTAATCTTAGATGTGAATATTGTTTTTATATTGATCATCTCAATAGTGTAGAATCCAAACCTAGAATGTCAGATAATACATTAGAATCAATGATTGCGAGTTATATGCAAACAGATCAAAAAAATCAATATGCATTTGGTTGGCAAGGGGGCGAACCCACATTATTAGGACTTAATTTTTGGAAAAAAGTCGTAGAATTTCAAACCAAATATGCACCCCCAGGAGCAGTGATAAGTAATGGGCTTCAAACAAATGGAACTCTAATTAGCGACGAGTTGGCCAAATTTTTTGCAGAATATAGATTTCTTCTTGGTGTAAGTCTTGATGGATCGCCATCCATTCATGATTTTTATAGAAAGACGATTAACCAAAAACCTACACACTCTTTGGTCATGCGTGGGATAGAACGTTTGCGAAAATTTAAAGTAGAATTCAATATACTCACTTTGGTTAATCATAAAAGCGTTAAGAAAGCTTCTGAGATTTATCATTATTTGAAAGAAAATGAATTTTATTATCATCAATACATCCCCTGTGTTGAATTTGACGAAAAGGGTAATCATGAACCATATTCTATTACTGGAGATGAATGGGGAGATTTTCTTTGCGAATTATTTGAAGAGTGGATAAAAGCTGATATAAGTAGAGTTTCTATTCGGCTATTTGATTCAATTTTAAACTATTTAGTATATGGAACTTATAGTGTTTGTTATATGGGAAATAATTGTTGCCAATATTTCGTGGTGGAATATGATGGTAGCGTTTATCCATGTGATTTCTTTGTACAAAAGGATCTTCTGTTAGGAAATGTAAAAACAAATAAATGGGATGATTTTTTAGATTCTCCAAAATATCGTGCTTTTGGCGCTCAAAAGGCAGAATGGAATAAGAGATGTAATATTTGCCCATTTCTTAACATATGCCATGGAGATTGTCAGAAATTTCGAATAAGTCTGGATAATTCCTCAAATGCATTAAGTTTTTTGTGTAAAGGATGGAAAAAATTTTATACTAACACTCTCCCTCGCTTTAAACTAATAGCTAATAAAGTAAAACATGATAATAAAATTACTTCATTAAATCAAAATAAAGCCAAAAAAATTGGTCGTAATTCACCATGTCCTTGTGGGAGTGGAAAAAAATACAAAAATTGCTGTTTAAGATGAATTAATTTATTGAATTCCTACCTTAAAATAATCACCCATTATTCTCCCATGCATATTTTAAAATAAAACTTTAAAATTAAATGACATTGCATTCTGTAACTATTTTTTTTTTAAAAAAAAAATGTAGGTTGATTAACAAAATGGTTGATGAAAGTCTAATAAAAGAATTAAAAGAGATGAGAGAGAAAGGTCCAGGCGAGCCCTCTGATGCTCTTAAGATGTATGAATTTATGAAGCAACTTGGACAAGAAAATGACGAATTAAAAGAAGAACTTGAAGACATGGACAAATTAATTGCCCAAATGGAAGTAACTGATATAGATTATAAATATTGGGTAAGTTTTGGTGATGGTGCAGTAGATTATGGAGAGGGTGTAAGTGATGAAGCAAGTGTCACTATGAAAGCAACTCAAGCTACTTGGACAGGATTAGCTTCAGGTGACATTGATTCAACTAGCGCATATATGTCTGGTGATCTTGTCATTGAAGGGAATCTTCAAGACGCAATTGCATACGGTGAGGTTTTAGGCCTCGCAATGGAACTCGGTGCAGACCTTCTCGAATAGATGTTTTTAAATTATGAAATCCATACAATAATTTCCCTTTTTTTTTCCTATAATTTATATACTATATAGCTTGTACTAGCCAAGATATTTCTCTGGAAAACCTTATATTTATTAAAATTTTCAATAATTAAGTATGTACTAATTCTTATTTTTATTTCGATGTGATTTTTATTAATGTTAGAAGAAATAATTAAGAGATGGAAAGATAATCCTCAAATACCTGTACGAGTTATAGCATTTGGTTCTAGCAATACTGAACTTCATTGGCATTCATTGGGGCATTTTAATTGGTTTTCCTGGCTCTCCAGTACAATGAGAGAGTGGGTTGGTAGGCATGTAACAACAATCAATTCCGGTATTAATGGAGAAACCTCAAAAGATCTTTTAAAAAGAATTGACAGAGATGTACTCTCATTTAAACCTAATCTTGTTATTGTCACAATTGGTGGGAATGATAAATGGAAAGGATTAACTTTCGAAGAATATCAAGAATGTTTGACCATAACAATTGAAAAAATTAAAGAAGTGAATGCTATACCTGTACTTCAAACATATTATTGCCTTTTATACCATGATATGGATAAAGTTTTTCAGCATTTTCCCGAAATTGTAGAAATAAACAGGAATTTATCAAAAGAGATGAATATTCCTTTGATTGACCAATATAAATATTTTTCCCCTTTTTATAAGAATGATCCAAAAAATTACGCCAAAATGATGTTAGATGGATTACATGTAAATCCAATAGGAAATGCAATTATGGGCATCATAGCAAGTCGTTTATTTTATTTACCAGATCCCTGGTTTCTTGACAAATCATTCTGGAAAAATGTAAAAAAGTTCTTACTTTTTGTAAATAAATATCATGATTTACCTCCAAAAATACCATACCCCGAAAAAATTGAAAATTAAAAATTAAATTGATAATTAAAATCTTCAAAGGGTTTCAAAACCATTTTCAGCTATCACATCACGATACCATTGAGCACTTTTTTTCCATATTCGCTCTTGGGTTTCATAATTCACCCGAATTAGTCCAAAGCGTATAGAATATCCTGCAACCCATTCAAAATTGTCCAATAATGACCAGATAAAATACCCTCTTAGATCCACTCCATCTTTGATTGCTTTATGGGCATTTTCAAAGTATTGTTTTAAATAATTCAATCGATCCTCATCTTGGACTATTCCATTTTCAATAATATCATCTTTACAAGCCATACCATTTTCTGTAATATAAATAGGAGGGTGGTTGTAATCTTTATTTATCCTGACTATTAAATCATAAAAACCTTCAGGAGACACTTCCCAACCATATTCAGAGTACTCATGTCCATTGATCCTTCTTCGATTAATACTTATGCTTGAAAGATCTTCTGGTTTTTTTGCAACTGTTCTCGTACAAGTATAATTATTAACACCTAAAAAATCAATAGGATTAGCTTTTAATAATTTTAGATCATTTTCTGAAATTGGGGGAAAATTGTATCTTTCTTTAAGATAATCTAAAATATCTTTAGGATATTCTGCTCTAAAAATAGGGTCCAAATACCATCTATTATATATCCCATCAATAAATTTTGCAGCTTTTGCATCTAGGGTTGAATTAGATTGAGGATATACATGAGACAGGCTCAAAGTAATTCCAATTACTCCATCTGAATTTTTTGAATTACGATAAGCATCTACAGCTTTTGCATGAGCCACATTAACATTTGTAGAGGCAATATACCCTCCTTTAATATTACTTTTTCCTGTAAAAAGACCTGCTCCATAAAACATAACTGTAAAAACTGCGGGTTCATTGAATGTTATCCATTTTTTTACGCGATCACCATAGTGATCAAACATAAATTTTGTATATTCCACATAAGCTTCAACAACTTCACGGTTTTCCCAACTACCAATTTTATGAAGTGCTAAGGGGAGATCCCAATGATATAAAGTAACAACCGGCTCAATCTCATTTTTTAAGAGTTCATTAATAAGATTGTCATAAAATGCTACTCCTTTCTCATTAATTTCTCCTCTTCCCGAAGGAAATATACGTGGCCATGAAATTGAGAATCGATATGCATTAAGATTTAATTGCTTCATAATCTGTATATCCTCCTTATAACGGTGATAATGATCACAAGCTATATCACCAGTATCTCCATTCCTTATTATACCTGGTTTATGGGAAACCATATCCCATATGCTTTCACCTTTTCCATCCTCGTTCCATGCTCCTTCTATTTGATAACTAGCAGTAGCAGTACCCCATAAAAAACCATCAGGAAAACTAATTTTTTTCATTTTATTTTTCCTCAATTATAATATTTTATAATAATTTTGAGATAAGATTTAAGTTTTAAGAAATAAACTTATTTAACCTAAAATTCTTCACATTAATGAACTAAAGTCATAATTGTTTATACATTTGAATCATGGAATCAGTCGAACGGGTAAAGGCAGCTCTAAAATTTACAAAACCAGATAAAATCCCAATTTGGAAATTTGGCAGTGGGAGTGACGTTTATACTTTATTTTCCTTACCATCTAAAAATTGGCGACCAGGACATAATGAAAATGAAGAAGGTTTGTTCCCATATGGTGCTGATAATTTAATCAAGTATGGATTATGGAAATGGGACAAACCAGATTGGGCTAAAAAACCTAAATATAAAGATTGGCTTAATTTACCACGAGAAGAAATAGATGAATTTGGCACCATTTGGATAAGGGGTGGTATTGATACCATGGGACACCCTGGACGACCTTCATTATTAGATTATAATCAATTTGAGGAGTATTTTGAAATTTATTCACCAAATTTCGATGAACAAGAGAGATATTCTTTCGCTATTCAGACAAGTAAAGTACAAGCTAGACGTAAATATCGAATGTGCTCATTAGGTCTTGGACCATTTCAAGTTGCTAATCAAATGAGGGGTTTTAACAATTTTTTGCTTGATCATTATAAGAATAGAGATAATCTCAAAAAACTTTTAAAACGAATCACAAATATTTATTTGAATTATGAACAAATGTGGGTGAAACATGGAGGAAATCCTCATGGATTTGTTATATATGATGATTTAGGTGAACAAAAGGGACCATTCTTCAGTCCAAAGCTATTTGAAGAGTTTTATAAACCGGTTTATAGACCTTTAATTAAAAAAGCACATGAGTTAGGATGTGATTTTCATCTTCACTGTTGTGGAAAAATAGACCCAATAATCCCATTACTGATTGATTGGGGTTTAGATGCATTGGAACTTGATAGTCCTCGAATGACAGGTTATCCCAAATTACACCAATTTAGGGGAACAATTATGATGTGGGGTTGTGTAAATATTCAATCAATTTACACCCAAGGTTCTCCAGAAGAATGTGAAAGGGAAGTCTGGCATATGATCCGAAATCTCGGAACTCCAGAAGGAGGTTTTGGTGCTTATTTTTATCCCCAAGTAGACCATATTCAAGCTCCTGAAGCAAATATTAATGCCTTCAAGAGAGGTTTAGAAAAATATGGTGTGTATGATGACATTCCCAAACATTGGTGGACATATCCCGTAGTAAATGAATGGAACATTAATGAAGTACCCCCATTACCTCCAACCAAGCTCTAATTATACGATTTTTTTTTTAGCATCTGTTATGATATCAATCATACTCTTTAAAGTAATAAAATCCTTTCTATTAGTAAGATTTTATTGGTAAGGATTCTTTTTGGGTTTATTAATAAACTATATTGTTCATTATGGCTAATAATTTCTTATGGGACTTATTTGTAGTATTAATAGCATATATATACATACTACTAACGATCTTTATACCATTAACCCTATATAAAAAAGAAAAAATATCAAAATTCTCCGCACGTAAATCAGTTCATATGTTTGCGGGATTGGCAATTTTAAGTTCACCTTTTTATTACTGGCCATTTTGGCCATCTATTATAGCAGGAACTTTAACATTATTAGTGTATTTTAGTTCAAAAGAATCTAAAGTAAAACAATTAAAAGATTTATATGATGCAATATCTGAAGAACAAGAAGAAGGTTTACATAGAGCTTTTCTTCAAGGGCCTTTTTTCTATTGTCTTTCAATTACTTTTTTAGTATTTGTTTTTGGGATTGTTGCTCCTTATAACTTTTATTTCCCTATTGCTGGAGTATTGATAATGATAGTTGCTGATACCTTAGCGTCAGTGATTGGAAAACGGTGGGGTAAGATGGGAATAAGTTTACCTTGGACAAATTCACACAGAACACTTGAAGGATCTACAACTTTTTTTGTAACTGCTTTTTTGGTTTGTTTTATAGCTTTTTATCTATTTGGGAAACTCATTTCAACTTTACAGGAACCATTATCTTTTCCTACTATCATAATTTATTCTTTAATCACTAGTGCAATTGCTACAATAATCGAATTAATTTCTCCCAGCACTTATGATGATTTAACTGTTCCTTTAGGAAGTACATTAATTATATACCTATTAACTATATTATACTCATAATAATCATAAAAAAGGGGAAAAAAGAAAACCAATTGTCATGGAAACCATACAAAAATTCTTTGATGCTATTGTAGTTGGAGCTGGTACGGGAGGTACCACTGCTGCAAGGTTTATTGCTAAAAAAGGTTTAGACGTATGTTTAATTGATAGAAAGCCAAGGGATAAAATCGGGGATAAAATATGTGGTGATGCTGTAGGAAATGAAATTTTTGGACTTTTAAATATTAACCACCCTAAAAATGAAGAACTATCATGTCATATTAAGGGAGCAAAATTATATTCACCTAATCTGAAGAAATGCCTAACTTTAATAGATCCTAAGCAAGCAGGATATATTGTAAACAGATTGGAATTTGGTCAACGACTTTTAAACGAAGCTATTGATGCAGGAATAAAACAATTTTTAGATAAAACTATGGCTTTAGATTTGACATATAATAAAGGAACTGTTAATGGTTTAAAAGTTAAATTAGAAAATGGAGAGAAAAGTGAATTAAAAGCAAAATTGATAATTGATGCAACCGGGTTTTATTCTCCTATAAGAAAGATCATAAAAAGTTCTCTAATTGAAAAGAATATATCTAAAGAAGATAGTATATTATGCTATCGTGAAATAATTAAATTTTCACCCAAAGACCAAGAAGTTCAGGATCCTGAATATATATCCATTATTCTTGATCAAGAAAAAGCTCCAGGAGGATATATATGGTATTTTCCAAAAAATGAATCCTCAGTTAATATTGGATTAGGAGCTTTTATGGATTTCAAAGGAAAAGTAAGGGAATTTTACAAAAGAAATGTGTTTCAAGAGTATATTAAAACCTCAAAATTTGAAATTATTTCTTCTGGTGGTGGTGTTGTTCCAGTAAGAAGACCATTATGGTCATGTGCTGATAACGGTATTATGTTTGTCGGAGATTCCGCTTGCCAAGTAAATCCTCTTCATGGAGGTGGAATTGATCCATCAATGCGAGCAGGATACTATGCCGCTAATTCAGCCATTAATGCTATTGAAAAAGAAAATTATTCAATAAACACATTATGGGATTATAATCATTCTGTTATGACTAGTTTTGGTGCTGAATTTGCTGCTTTAGATTTATTAAGAATTGTTCTTCAACATCTTTCAAATGATGACTTAAATTTTGGTTTAGAACGAGATTTACTTAGTGGAGAGGAAATCCTAGAAATATCCTCTAAAGGCGGATTAAATCTGTCCTTAATTAATATGGCGGTAAAAGCATTTAAAGGAATTTCTCGTCCAAATTTATTATTAGATTTAAATTATCTCAGGATAAGAATGAACGAAATCTCTAAACTTTATAAAAACTTTCCAGAAAATGTAGCTAATTTTCCAGAATGGAAGGAAAAGGTTAATGGAATTTATGATAAAATAAATAGTATGATTGTTAATACTAAAAAGAGTAAAAAATTATAAAGGTGTAATAAGTATGGTTGACATTTTAATTGATGAATATATCGAAAAAAGCACTTATGAATACATCATTAAAAAACTTAATAATGATGGCGCTTTACATTTCTCTTTAATCGATCCAGACCCTTTAAGACAAGGACCAAATAAAGCTGCAAAGATGGCTAAATATGCTGAAGAAGCGGGTACCGACGCCATTTTAATTGGGGGAAGTACCGTCTTTGACCAGGCTTTTGTGGACAAGACAATATTAGCAATAAAAGAGAGAGTTAATGTCCCTTTAATCCTTTTTCCAGGAGGAGTAAGTAATATCTCTCAACATGCTGATGCGATTTTTTTCATGTCTTTATTAAATTCGTTAGATCCCTATTTTATTATTGGTCAACAAGCCTTAGCTTCATATACTATTAAAGCTGCTAGTTTAGAATCTATATCAATGGCTTATTTAATTGTAGAGCCTGGAGCAAGTGCTGGTTGGATTGGTAATGCTAAACTCTTACCAAGAAATAAACCTAAATTAACTACCGCTTATGCTTTAGCAGCAGAAATGTATGGATTTAAAATTATTTATTTGGAAGCTGGTTCCGGTAGCGAAAGAATTCCAAATGAGCATATTGAGATGTGTTCAAAAATGATTAATATCCCTATAATTGTGGGTGGAGGAGTTAGTAACAAAGATGACGCAAGGTGTTTAGTTGAAGCAGGAGCTGATATTGTTGTTATGGGAACATTTCTTGAGAATAATCTTTTAAAAGATAATGGAACATCGTTAAAAGGAATCATAGAAGAAATAAAAAATGCTGGAAAAACATTAAAGAAAAATTATCCTTTATAATGAAATTCTTGTATTAGGCGGTTTTAATAAATGAAAGTTACAGATGTAATT
Organism: Promethearchaeota archaeon; assembly: GCA_048940605.1. GTDB lineage: Archaea > Asgardarchaeota > Lokiarchaeia > Sigyniarchaeales > SOKP01 > Loki-b32. Next base: position 8,681 of record JBHLOJ010000044.1, on the reverse strand, counting down.
GAAATACTCCGACCTCTCAACGATCTCATGGGAAGTTTAACTGTTATCATTGGAATTTTAAACACTAGAATTGGAATAAATATCTCTACTCTTGTTTTTAATATAATTTTTGGTATTTTAACATACTTTCTTATAGCTGGATCAGGAAACGTCATAAATGATTATTATGATATAGAAATTGATAAGGTAAATCGTCCAGAAAGACCAATTCCAAGAGGATCAATAACTTTAAGACAAGCAAAGATTATATGGATAATCACTGCTCTTACTGGTATAGGTATAGCAATTCTTCATAGTATTCTGTTTAAGATTGGTTACCTAAATATAATTATTGCTGTATTGATGGCATTTATTGGGTGGTTATATGCTGCTTGGGGTAAAAAGAGTGGATTTATCGGAAATATAATTGTTAGTGTATCGTTTTCTATTGGGCTTGTTTATGGAGCCATTTTAAATAGTTCAAAGATACCCTTTTTTATTTATTTCTTCTTCTTGACTTCATTCTTTCTTTTACTTTCTCGAGAAATTATTAAAGGGTGTGAAGATGTTGAAGGCGATAGAAAAGAAGGCGTAAAAACTCTAGCTATAAAGATTGGTATCAAGAGATCTACTAAAATCGCAATGGTTTTTGGAATATGTGCCATAGTATTCTTTATATTACCTTTTTTCACAAATATTCAAAATCGCATATTCTTCTTGTTTTCTATGGTTTTCGGTTTAGGAGCTGTTTCTTTTGCTGTAATAATCATGGCAAAACGAAATTTAGAAAGAAAGGATTTTAAAAAGGTTAGTTTAATCTTAAAACTGGGTGCATATCTAGGATTAATTGCTTTCCTCTTTGCAAGTTTTTAAAAGCTCTAATATTTTATTAAAGCTCCTCTTTTCAATTATATTGATAAAGTTTTCCTTATTCTCTTGCCTTATTTTCTTAAAAGGAAATGTCTGAATTAATTTTCTTGTCTGAGTCAATCCTAAATATTTTCTTGTATACTCAGCATTAGAATATTTATATGTTGTGAGAAATTCACTGTCTAATTTCTCTCTATAAGTCTCTAATATAAAATTAAAATAGTCCTTTAGTAATTTTTGTTCATTTGGTGTAATTTTAGGTTCAAAAAATAATTGTATTGGATGAGTTCTATAGGTATTTCCAGAAACATAAATTCCCTTCACATTAAAATCTTCTGAAATTACTCCTAATCCAACTCTTCCATTAATAGAACCTGTATCAACAGTTCGAACATATAATATATTTGATTCTATTAAATCTTTTATCTTATCATTTACTTGAAGCAGTAGTCTATTATATCGATTATTGCGATAGGCATTAGCATCAATAGCATTTAATTTGTTCATTCCTTTATTCTTCAACACGTCTTTCTTTAATAAATAATATTTAACGAATAATGGTTCTAAAGCCCGATATTCATTAAGAAACTGATCGAATTCAGAACCTGCACGATAGTTAAATTCTGGAGTAAGAACATAATTCTTCTCAAGAACTGCATCCTTTTTTTTAATTTTAATCCCTTTAAAATTCATTCTTTCGGATTTGGGGATTTGTTTCCTCTTGAAAAATCCAATACAAATATTAGTACCAGTATATTCAAAGATTTTAGTCTCAAAAATAAGCATCTTTTTAATTTGATAATATTTTAAAAAATCTAAACGAAATTTATTCGAAACTGAAGCCCCATAAAGGAAATTAGAAGGGATTATATAAATCAGATTCTCAATATCATGTCTTAAATCATTTACCATGGCAATTTGATACAGATCTTGATATCCCTCGTTTTCTCCTTTAAAAAGTTTTAAATACTCTTGAGTCTCTTTATGCTTTCTAATATACCCTAAATATAAATATGGGGGATTTGTGATATGATATAATGGTAGTTGCTCATTTTTCAAAGAAATAGGAAAACTTTCTAAATTATTTCGAAGTTTAATGTTATTAGAAGCAACTTCAGAAGGAATTCCGTAATTTCTCGCGTTCTCTATACATTTATTCACCATTTCTGGGTGTATATCAAATAGAAAAATATGATCTTCAAAAAATTTTGTACGATCTCTAGAAGGAATTGAGTTTAGTATTGGTAAGATTAAATTCCCTTCCCCCGCATACAAATCTATCCATCTATATTGCCATAATTCATCTTGTATTTCTGGATAGATATAATTTAAGGAAATATCACTTGAGGTTAAATGAATACCATAAGATCTTCTGAATGCAATTTCCTCAAGTTCGTTTTTTGTCTTTCCCATGTTTAACTCTAATATTATAAATTACTACTTAAAATTTAGAGACAGTTTTATTAATTGTTTATCCCCATTCAAGGTTACGATCCTTAGGTTTATTATTACACATTTTTTATTTTCGATTATATATCGCATAATTTATGAGATCACTTAAAGAATTTAATTCGGTCTCAATTCTGACATCCTTAGTATCATAAATATTAGTGGGATTATCCATAAAAGGATCGAAAATAATAATATCCATTCCCATAATGCTTCCATAGTATATAAGAAAATAAATAGCATAGTAGGAGGTCCTATTATCCCATAAATTCCGAATAATTTGGGTATCTTTGTATTATAAAGTACCACAATCCATCCAATAAAGAAAGCTCCGAATGCAAATCCCGTAAACGAGAAAAAAGAAACTACATCATGATAACTTGCAAAATCTAATAAAGGAGCATTTCGATCTTCACTAAAGATGCCTACAAAAACATAGCCTATGTTTCCCATCAAGCTAAAGAAAAATGCATTACTCGATAACCTAAATCTCAACCTTGAAAAATGTTGCTCTCCTATATTTTTTCTCGTTGGTAAGGGTGCAAATAAATTTTCGGTGTAAAAGGTTAAAGGAATAGTCATAATACCTGCAAATATACTTGCTATATCAAATATGAATGGCGCAGGAGTATAACTGCTTCCCCCTAAATCTGAAATCATACGTGTCCAAATAGTATATCCATATGGACCCCATATCGTCGCTATGATAACCGCAATTAAGAGAAGTGTAAAATATACTGTTATTACAATAATACAACTTTTCTTAATAAAATTATAGTTCGTTACTATATTGTAAAATTTAGCTCTAACCCTATTAATTGATTGACGTACTGACATAGTAATTATCACTTTCCTTAATATTAAAAAATATTTGATAAGAGGTTATTAAAACTATCATTCAAATCATTTCATTTCAATTTCAAAGGAAATTTGTAGATAATATAAAAAAGCTCGAGTTAATTTGAGTAGCATCCGTGCATTATACTAACCTAAATAAAAATTTATTACCTACCTCTATTGAAAACAAAAATAAAAAGAAAAAAAAATTAAATTCTATATTTCTGGAGCTTGTAGATGTTATAGAAATTTTCTATAGTTGAGAGTGCAATCCCTGTTATTACTAATGCTGCTATTGCTCTAAAAGTATTATAAAATTCTGGCTCAATTCCTATATTTTGAAATACGTTAGAAGATCCGCTGTATATTATTATTGGAAATATTTCTGGACGCATCATCATAAGTACTGCGATAGATATTGAACTTAATTTAACAATTATAGTTGTGATATGAATAATTTGATGAGTGCTTACTTGTCTATTTCCAATCAATCCACGTGTCATATCCAAAAAACCCTCTGTTATAATAAACAAACTCCCAAATCGCACCAACAATAGAAATTCTGGATCTATTAATTTATTCAAGCCAGGAATAGGTTGAATGAATAAAAATAGACCTATTGCTATAATCACTATACCCCCTATAATTTCTCCAACAGGTTTGATAAATGGCTTTAACGGTTTACCTTCCTTAGTTTGATATGCTAAATCTCTTTCCTTTGCAAGCTCAACTTGCTTTGCTTCAGCCTTAATTGATTTTTTTGATTTAAAATCCTCAGGAAAATACCCTTGCATCGATAATACAACGAAAATAATAGTAACTATTGTAAAGGAACCAAGAAGTCCCACTTGTATTCCTGTGGTAAGGCTTTCGACAACCTCTTCAGCACTTACATTATCAAAAATAATATTGATTATTGGAACTATAATGTTAACTGCGATTACAATTAAAAATAAAATAATTAACACTTTTATATAAAGGGGCCAAAGCTCTTTTGTTATATATACCTTTGGTGTTCCTCGTCTTTTATATTCTTTTGCAATATTTTCTGGTGTTCCCATATGTTCAATTGCTGCCTGAATTGTTTCTAAAGTGGGTTGACCTGTGTTAGATAATTCTTCTGCCTTACTCCAGATATGATCTTTAAGCTCATCTAAAATTTCTTTATGTTCTTTCTTATCTTTTAACCAATCAGGTAATTTTGTCTTTACATTTTTTAAAAATTCTTTTACTAAGCTTTCCATTTCATTTTTACTCATTTTCTTAAACCTCTTGAGATTAATTCTTGTTCAATATTAAATCCACAAATTGTACAAAATTTCAATTCCAAATTAGTAAGATCGATTTTATTAGCACACATGGGGCAATAGAGATATTTATCTTGCTTCAAATTAACTTTTACATCAAATAATGGAGCAATAGCTTCAGTTAACTTAGAGTAAAATCCTGCTAGATGGTTAAAAACTCTTTCACCATATTCAGTCATACGATAAAATTTCTTTTTTCTCCCTGTTTCTTCTCTTCGAGATTTAATTATTTTTTCTTCTTCAAGCTTTCTTAATATTGGATAGAGTGTTCCTTCTTCAATAACTAACATCTCGTTTGTTTGGCTTGTCAAATCTTTCAGAATTTTGTATCCATGGAGTTCTTTTTCTTCTGATTGCATAATAATTGATAAGATGCAAAGAGAGCTAATACCTCGGTTAATTTCTGTTTCTTGCTTTTCGACATATTCCCGAAACTCTTGTGATGCAATTAAAACATTTGAACCATATTCTTTAACTCGTTTAATAATCGCAACCATCTCCGTCTAAATTAGTTTTGTATTTTTATACAATATAGTATTTTATAAATACTATATCATATATAGTATATAAATCTTTGTATTTCTTTTGATGCTAATTTTAAATTTAAATTGGAAAAACGGGTAAAGAATAACTCGTATTCCTTTTTAACGTTAGAATAAGTTTAATACTAATGAGATATATATACTAAATACTAGGGGAACAGAATGAGCGAAAAAGAATCTTATTTACAACGATTTAATAAATTCTATATTAATTTTATAAGCCCTAAAGTTAAGAAGGTTAAACAAAATAGTAAAAAGTTTTATGATAAGGTAACTGAACCGAAAATTGTCAAAATTTCAATTTATATGAGTGTAGTCACATTTCTACCGGGAATAATAATAGGTTTAGTTGTTGCGATAAATTATGGTCATGTTCCCTATAACTTATGGGTAAATTATATAAGTGATTTAGGGTCAATAAAATATACTCCCGCACCATTTATCTTAGATGTAACTTGTACTCTATCAGCAATTTTAATTGTTCCTTTAATTTTAAATTTAAGTCGGTTATATCGTTCAAATATAACTGTAAATTTAGATAATTCAAAGCACACCTACTATATATATAGATTTCAAAGAATTTTTGGAAATATGGGGGTATCATTTCTTTTTATAGGAGTGTTTGGGATGTTTTTTGTAGGAATTTTTAGTTTAGATCGTTCTCCTTTAAATTCTCACTATTTTTTTTCTACATTAGCATTTGGGGGTTTCATTCTCGGTGCCTTTTTCACAGGATTGGCTATTGTGCTTAAACAAAAATTATTCCCTAAAGCAATTGGTTATTTTATGATATTTGTCCCATCAACAGCATCTATCATCTTTATAATTTGCCCAGAACCACTAACAAGACAATTCCTTGAATGGATTATGCTATTTAGTTCGCTTGTTTGGTATTATATTATCGTATTTATTACTCTACAGAAATTAAATTCAATTCTCTTTTTCAATCCTGATTTCAAATGGTAATTATGTTAATCTATTCTAATAATTTGCTAGGTTATTAGGATATGATTAGGGTAAATTAATTGTTGGTTTTGGATATATTTAATCTAATCTTTTTGAATAATATGAATTACTTTTATTATCCAAAAGGACCACCACCACCGCCGCCACCCCCCAGACCACCACCGGCGGCTGATATTACCACAACTATGACTATAATAATAACAATTACTACAACAATGCTTGCTCCGATTATTAATTTTTTATTTTTTTCCATAATATTTCTTATTATACTTAAAATATATAAGGTTCTTTGCTTAATAATAGCCAATTTCTTTGAATTCTAGCCATTTTTAATCAAATTTTTTGAAAATTATAATCTAAAAATGTTAAATTATAAACGTAGGTTTCATTTTTAAACATATTATTCTTATACGTTTGATATATAATTGATTATGAGTTTATCCAATAATCTCAGAGATAAGTTGAACAAGTTAATTTCTTCCTTTGACAGCAAAAAAGTAATTGTTGCTTTTTCTGGTGGAGTTGATAGTTCATTATTAGCATTTCTATCGAACAAATATGCTAAAGAAACATTACTTATAACTGAAAAGTCAATCCTTTATCCTGATGATGAAATTGAAGAAGCTAGTCAATTTGCTACTAAATATGGCATCGAACAAATAGTTATTACAAGGGATCCATTGAAAAATAAAGATTTTCAATGCAATCCTTCCAATCGTTGTTATCTCTGTAAATCTGATTTATACAGAGAAATTCTTGAAATTAAAGAAAATAGGAATTTTGACGCAATTTTAGATGGCTCAAATATGGATGATCTTACAGATTATAGACCAGGCATGCAAGCTTTAAAAGAACTAGAAATTTCTACTCCTTATATTGATAATAACATAAATAAGGAAGAAATTAGGGAGATTTCTAAGTTTTTTAATTTAGATGTTCAAGCAAAACCATCAATGGCTTGTTTTTCTTCTCGAATCCCGTATGGACAAGAAATAAATGAAGAAAAATTGGTTATGATAAGAGAAGCAGAAAAATTTCTAAAAAAAACCTTCAAAGTAAAACAACTTAGAGTTAGGTTGCATGAAGATAAACTTGGACGAATAGAATTCTTAGCAGCTGATCTCCCGACAATTTTAACAAAGGAAAATTTAGTAATAATTAAAAATAAGTTAAAAGAACTTGGTTTTACTTATGTTACAATAGATATAGAAGGATTTCGCTCAGGCTCAATGAATGAGGTTCTTAATCTCGAAGAGATTTAATTTAGTTGTTTAAATTCTGAATGTAAGTAATAATCTTCTTGCGTTTTTTTAACGCTTCTTTAGCTGCTAACTCAATAGATTTTTCCATTTTACGCATGGATTCCGGTATTTTTTCTCCTATCTCCTTTTTAATTTTAGTGTAAGCTGATTCACGAAATCTGGGTACCATTTCTTGTTTTTCCTTACTTTGGAACACCATTCTTACTTGATTTGAGTCATCTACATATCCTATCTCCGCACACTTTATGTTTTTATCTGCTAAATCTGAAATAATTCTTTTTGTCACTCCTTCATCGCAATAAATAAGAAGGGCATCTAACGAAACTCCTAAATAATCGACTCCAACGTTCTCTAATAATTCTAATACTCTTGAATTTACTAATTTTCGAACTTCCTGTTCCTGAATCGTAATACCACAGTTAGCTTCATACTTAATTTCGAATAAATCTCCCCTTAAACCTCCATTGGTTACGTCGCACATAGCGTGTATATCATTATAATAATCTGACCTTAGAATTATTTCACAAGCCTCTAAAAATTTAATATTCAAAGTCTCATTTATAATATGATGATTTCCTGAGTATATTGCTGTTGTTGTTATTGTTCCCCCTCCAGCTCCTTCTGTCATTAAAATTTTATCTCCAATTCTGATATTCCTCCTTGCTAATACTCGATTGCAAATTCCCACAGCACTGACACCTCCAACTAAGCGATTCCCAATGACCATGTCTCCCCCAATGCGAAGAGTTGAACCTGCGGTAATCGGGACTTTTGCTAATTCTGAGATTGCGGAAACTCCTGCCATAAAATCAAATAGCTTTCCTACATCTGCATCATCACCCAAATGTGTATCTATCATTATTGAAATAGGTTTTGCTCCTTTTACATATAAGTCTCTCAGACATGCTCGAGTTACATGAAATCCACATATAAAAGGGAAATCACTTAGACGAGAATGAATACCTTCCATTTTTGAAACAATAATTAAGTTTTTTTTATTAAATGTATTATTATTAAAACCCGAAATATCACGCAGGCGAACTGCTCCAGCATCATCTAAAGATTTAGGTGCTAAAAAAGCTTTTGATTCCGTCTCTGATAATTCTGCTATTAATTTATGAACAAAAAAGTCTCCAGATCCCCGACAGCCTACACCTTGATTACCAACTGAAACATTAGCCTTACTTATCTTTAATAAATCTCTAATAAAGGAAATCGATACTCTGCTAATATCACTTTTCTGACACTCTTCCAATATTGCTTTTGCCAAATTTAATGCTGAATATTCATCTATTTCCTTGTAATCTTGGTATTCTTGTACTAGCCTTTTAAGAATTTCTCCTTCAGAATATCCCTTTTTAAGTAAATTTCTTGTTAATCCTTCTAGATCGCTCAAATTGCTCAAATCCTTCTAAATCATTAAAATCTATGAATAAAAGTATATAATATATTTAAATTATTTTGAAAAT
>JBHLOJ010000043.1:4290-25613 GCA_048940605.1 Promethearchaeota archaeon | reverse complement strand
CTTTCAACTATGAAAAAATATATGCAAGGAGAGATCTGTTTAAAAAAAATTCATATGAACAAACCTTTGTAGATAGCTTAAGGAATAAGTTTGAATTAATTTTTACCAGATGTTTGGAAGATTTAGAAGCGGATAATTATGATACTCCTATATTCAGAGACCACATAGAATATATTGATGATAAAAATTATAATTCTTATTTTAAACCTCTCAAAAGTAAAAATAAACTGACTTTAATTGTAAGAGATTATATCGCAGGGATGTCTGATAAATATTTTAGCGATATCTATAATCTATTTAATAGTAAATCAGATTAAAGGGACTTACCTATTCTTAAAGTAAGGATATTATTCAAATATCACATTTTAATATATTCAAAAAAGGATAGATTACATTAAGGAGGAATTGTCGTTAAAAAGTGTTTTCAGTTTACGGGGTTTTTTTTCAGTCACGGGGTTTTTAAAATTAGTTTTTGAAACTGATATCCTTTTGAATCCTCCAAATCTAATGTAATCCAATTTATGATATAGTTCACTGTACATAAAAATTTATCCTATTTAACAAAAAAATATGAAATAATAATTACTTATATTATACTTGTTTTTCAGTATGAATCTTCAAGTTTTTATTAAATAGCAAATATTTTTTACAAATTTAAAATTATAACAATTATAAAAATATCTTAAATAGCCCAGTGGTGTAGAATTGGGTAAAATTATTGCTCAATAGTAAAAAGGTCAAGCATTGGGGGCCCTGAACCCCTAGACCACGGTTCGAATCCGTGCTGGGCTATTTCTCTTTTATCCTGTTCGTTTAATAATGTGATATCCATACTGTGTTTTTACAGGTTGAGAAATCTCACCAATTTTCAATTTACTGCAAGCATTCCAAAATTCAACAACCATGTCTCCCTTTGAAAATTCACCCAAATTTCCACCTTTTTTTTTACTCGGACAATTAGAATATTTTTGAGCTAAACTTTCAAATTTTTCTCCTGCTTCTAAATCTTCAATAATTTCTTTTGCTCTACTAAATTTATCAACTAAAATGTGACTGGCCTTAATTTTACCCCCACGTATTGGATCTCCCTTGTTTCCAGATTTTTGTCCATCTGAAGTTTTTTTTTGATATCCTTTTCCATATTTATTTTTTCCCATAAAAATATCTCCTATTTGATTAAGATATTTTAGTTTCGGGTGAATAATAAGCTTTTGGGTTCTTAATGAAGAAAAATTGAGAATTTAATTGACAATTAAATATCTAAAATTTTTAACTTCTTCAATGCTGTTTATCTCAACAACAAGTTTTTGGAAATCTTGAACTGGGCCTTCAAAAATCATAAAAATTATAGAATTTTGATTCACAAAATTAACATTCTTACTAACTATTTGCTCTTTATATTCACTTTCGATTCTATTTAATTTTTTCTGGATTAAATAGTCAGTAGGAGCAATGAGAATCATATTACCAATAATCCTTTTAGGTATTGGAGCCAATTCGCTAGATAAATCCATACTAGATACATCCATTGTTGACATTAAACGCAGTAATGCATCTCTGATTAGTTTAGATTTATTATCATACTGATTTTTTGAAACTAACTTATTAATGAACTTTTTAAGGCTCTCATTTATGCTTATACTTATTATTGGGCTCATATTCTCTCACTTCTTAATAATTGAAAGAAAATTAAAGAGTAATACAATTTTTAATATAAAATATAGTTTCTAAGCTTTATAAACTTTATTTCATAGAATTTTGTTGTACTTTTTTATAGTTTAATAGATCTCGCTATAACATTTTTGAAATTCTCGATATCAGAAACTAATTTCTCGGCGTCAGGATCATTGATTTTATCATCTTTTCCATACTTATTTAACTGAGTTAACCAAAACTCCATTCTTCCTAATACAGCTTCATTATCTCCAATGATTTTCCTCACACGGATAAAAGTATCATGTAATTTGTTCCTAATATTTTGGGCTTTCCATCTCAACATACAATAATCAGACATTTCAGCTAAATTCTGTGTTATTGCCATCACATCAATTGTTTTCTCACGCTCTTCAGATTTGATCTTCCGAATAATATTAATCTCTTCAAATAATAGTTCTATGATTTTTGCTAAAAAACCTGTTAATTGACCACTATGAGCGGTCCATACACGAACTTCTAGAGATTGGTTTGACTCCGAAACATAAATCCTCGTAACAACTCTACTTCCTGTTGTTTTAGCCTCAGAACAATGCCAACTCTCTGCTTCATACTTGCCTTTCGCATCTTTTCCTTCATGAGATGTTACCGTACTTACTTCAAAACGTTTAACAGTTCTAACTGCTGCTCTATATGCTAATCTCGGATCGATGTCTGCTATTAAAAATGCCCGAGCATCATTAGGAAGATCTTGAATTGTAATCTGTACATCCTCAATAGTCGATAAACAAGAAACTACAAGAGGACATTTGATTTGTACTTCGCGTTTTTTGATATGAACTGTTTGTTTAACCCCTTCTGCTGTTTTATAGATTACATCTCCACCAATTGATGAAATACCACATTCTTTTGGCTCTAAATAGAAATCTACTCCTCTAGAATTACTTGCTTCAATAACTGGGATATTTATCAATGGATTTTTAATCTTATAAGAGCTTGGAGCATCTAAAATTACTTTAACTGAATTTATTGCCATATTTGTTTTATTTCTTACCGCAACTTTAAAATGTAATTGTCCACCGACGAAGTCGTAATCACGAACTACCTCTATCTTTCCTCCATCAGATGGTTTAATATCCACTTTTTTAATTTGAGGTTGTTCTCTTGGCACGGAATAGGCAGTAAAATTTCTCTTCGACATATCAATATATCCATCAATATCTCCTCGTGCAATAATTTGCGCTAAATTTTCTTCAATACTTGATTCGGTTACTCCTAATCTATTTGAAAGTTCTCTTAAAGGCATAGTTCTATAAGCTCTGGCGATTTCTTTAATTTTTTGCTCCATATATTTATTTGTCATGAATTCTCTTCTTTGAGTGAATAAACCTTTAATTTTTCCCGTTTTAATTAATTCGTGAAGGCTTTTTCTTGCTAATTCTACAGCGATTTGCAGTTTTGAAGCGAGTTTATTAAGTTCAAATAAACCCGTATCTTTAGAATAGGCTTTGATTTCCTTAAAAATCTGATTAGCTGTAATTATTTCATTCCCCCTATCAGCAAAATAACCATTAACAGCCTTTGCTCTCATTAAATTAACACAAAAAGATTTAACTAGTTCTTTTGGTAGATTTAAGTTATCTGCTAAAGTTTTTATTGAAATCCTACCCTTTTTCGTAATTTCTTCTATTAAATTGTCTAAAACATATTTTTGGGTGTAATATATATTTTTATCTTGCGAAAATGAACCCTTAATTTGGAACTGGTTGATTAACTTGTATATAACTTTACGAGCAATCTCACTACTCATATCTAGCATTACAGATAACTCCTCGACTTTAATAATCCCTTCATCATTAAACTTAGCTAAAAGTTTTTCCCTCATTTCTGGGGAAATGTAATAGAACATTTGATTCTTTTGATCAATTATTCCATATATTCTATCTTCATCCATATACTTATTTATGAATTTAATCATTTGTTCTGCAGAAATATTAAACGAATTCATTATGGTTGAAAAGTTTATGAGAGCTGCTCTTTTTAATAAGTCTAGAAAACAATTGGGGCAAATTTCTTTTCCAATTATATGCCTTAATTTTTTATTACACAGAGTTAATCTGTTGCCTTTAATAAGATTATATCTTAATGCTTCTCTCGCTAATTTTTCCCTTGTAGGAAAAAATATGCCAGGTGTTTTTAAATAGGAATTCCATGATTCTGGACATTGAGGATTTGTACATTCTAGATAATATTGACCTGATGATAATCTTTCTAATCTTAAAAGAGATTTACACGTAGGACATTCACTTTCTTCAACTACAGTACATTTAAAATTTCTTTCTGCAGCTTTTGCTTTTGAATAAATAATATTATGCTTTTTACACTCATGAATTTCAGTAGTCGCAATATGATTAATGCAAAAACTAGATTTACATTTTTCGCATGTAAAATCGATATCTTGACTTTCACAGAATAGGCATTTCATTATTTTAAATCTTTTTGATTTTTTGAATCTATATTATAATAAAAAAATATGGCTTAAAATATTTTAATAGACCAAATTTTAGTAATTTCTATTAATATGAATAATTAAAATATAATTAACTTTTTCCCTAAATTCTTATAAGGTGTTGACAGAATTATTAAATAGACACTTCTGGAAAAACGCGGATTCGCAAAAATGATAAAATCATTACGGTTGCATTAAACACTATTATTATCAATATCATAATGAGTAATATCCGATTAGTTTTAGGTTCTCTTGTCTTTAAAATTTGAGATGTTCCATGTTTTGCCAAAGCCAGGGGAAATAGTCCTACAAATGTTCCTAAAGAAAAATAAAATACGATAAAAATGCCATCAAAAAAAATACCACTGAGAGAATATTGTAAACATTGAGAATATATAAGTAATTCAAAAATGCATGGAGCAAAACCAGCTAGAATACCAAAAAGATATGGAGTTTTCTTTTTATCCCAATTTAACTCACTTAATTCCTCTTTATACTTTGAATGTGGCATGTATTTTCTTACTGTTATAAAAAACAACAAAATTACACCAGCAAACATAGAAACAACAGCACCAAAAAAATTTATAGTATAATCATCAGGAATAATATGAGGGATAAATATTTGGGGAAGAAGACTTATGAACACTGTAATAAAAGCGATTATCAGATTGGCAGAAATTAAACCTAAACCATAAAGGATGAGAATAACAATACTCCTCATTGGGGTTTTAGAAATACCAAATGACCAAAAAAAGAATATCGCTTTATCTTCACATGGAATTGCCGTATGGAGAATCCCTAAAGTAAACGCTGGTGCAAAAATAACTAATAACGGTGGTAAATAAAATTCTTGAAACATTATTCGACAATATACTTCTTTTTGGAATTTTTACAATAATTTTGGTTTATTTCCTAATCTTCTTTAATTATATTTTTATCATTATATTTAGAATTTTTGATTATTGAAAATGGAATTTTCTGTTCATAAAAAGCTCTACCAATTACAACACCTTTAACACCAATTTTATTCAGATTATCAAGATCTTTAATGTTTCGAATCCCTCCTGCCACATATAAAGAAATATTTTTCACAGTTTTTATCATTTTCTGTATATTTTGGAAATCAGGTCCAGACATAGTCCCATCTGCTTTAATTGATGAAAATATTATAATTTTTACGCCCATTTTCTCAATTTTTTTTGCAAAAGTAAAGGGATTTTGATGAGAAAGTTCTGTCCATCCTTGAATAGCGACTTTATCGCTATGATAATCTATAGCAACGATTAATTTATTAGCACCAAGCATTTTTACTAATTTCTGAACTATTTTTGGTTCCAGTATCGCAATCGTCCCAATTATTATACGATCTGCTCCGATTTTAATAAGATTTGATGCTGCTTCAATATCTCTTATTCCTCCTCCAACCTGGATCTTCAATTTATTAGAAACTTTCATAATTATATTTTTAAATAATAGTTTGTTAATATCAGATCCCCATGCACCATCTAAATCTATAATATTGATTCGATTTGCTCCCTTATTAATCCAAAATTCGACAGCTTCAAGTGGATCTTCATAATACACTTTTTCAGTACCTTTTAATCCTTGATATAAGCGTACACACTTCCCATTACTAATATCGATAGCAGGAATTATTTCCATAGTTATAATTAGCTAAATTAGATTTTTATTTGAAATACTATATTTAATTAATACATAGAAGATAGAAATAAGAAATATGGTACTTCCAAAATTGAAGGGAAAAAATTTTTTAGATATAAAAAACAGACCCATAAATCCGAGATCAAAAAAACTAAAAAAGATTAAACTTGGTTTGATAAAATTTTTTGTTAATTTGGAATTTCTTGGTAAATTAAATATAATTATTATTAACAAGGGCGTTAAATTGAGTAAATGATGATCCCATGAATCAAAATAGCAAAGCAACATAATTATTATCCCAAAACAATAACCATATATTACAGAATGCTGAATAGTCTTTCTAATCAAAAATGAAATGAAGCCTATAAAGAGAAAAATAATTACTATAATGAAAAATAAAGGCATTTGAAGTGTTAGTACCTGATTTTCCGTGAAACCAATGAAATAAAAGAAATTAATAATAAGCTTTGTTATGCTAAATGAGTGATTTATCTGAGAAGGTTCTGAGCTTGTAAAGTTAATTTCAATGAATCCGTTTAATAAATCTGGTAGGATTAAAAACATTATAATATTAAGAGATAAGGGTATTGTAATTCCAATCAATCGAATAAAGCTATGAAAGACATCAAAATTCAATTTTCTTTCTTTTAAATCAAAATGAATAATAAGGATGAAAGGAATCATAAAAACCGTTATGGGTTTTATTAATATACTTACTCCGAGAAAAATGCTTGCTAGTAATTCCCATTTTATATTACTATAATTTAAGTAAATATATAATGATAATAAAATTAGTAGGGTCACATACAAATTAATTTGGCCTAAGATGTAATTGAAAAAATTTGGTAAACTCATTAAATATATGCTAATAAAGAGTATTACCCTCTTTTCCTCTTTTTCATGATCATCTGCTCTGATCAAAATTATAATTCGATAGAGAATAACACATATCAAGATATTCAAAATAAAATTAAGTGAATTAAATACAATAAAACCTAAATCAAAACCCATTAAATTAAAAGGTACAAAAAACAATGAAGCTATTGGCAAATACCTAAAAGGCCAATTATATGGTGTAGTATAGAGATTATTAATATTTTTTAGGACAACTCCTCCCACATCATAATAAACTCTGAAATCATTTTGATTTCGAAAGAAAATGAGTGTTAAAATTAACGAGAGTATAAAATATACCCCATGAATAATAACAGCAAACTTGAATACCTTATTATTCCAAAGTTCTTGAAATCTTTCTTTTAGTTTATATAAAATTTTTCGCAAATTCATTTTAACTTCGGTTTTGATAAGCTAATGGATCTATATTTTTTAATTATATATACAATTATTCCAAGAGATAAAACTGTGAATAATATAATCAAAGTTGGGATTACATAAAAAGGTAAGAATTCAAGAACAATATCAACAATTACTACATTACCTTTTGTATAAAGTTTGTATGAGCTTAGAATCCCTTTATCGTTATAAATTGCAATAATCTTAATTTCTTTACTAGGGTAACCTTCCCCTATAGTTTCCTTAGAGATTTTGACATTTAGAGTTGGCAAAACCCTACTATCTACATCATACCATGCGCTTAAATTTAGATTTCCCATGTATTCACCCACTGGAATAGGAAATAAGAATGGAACAAATGAATTATCAGTTGAAATGTTTAACTCTGCAGTGTAAGCTTTTGGATTATTAAGATATATAATCTGGGAATCAATATCCTTAACACCCCAACTTTTATTTTTAGTCCAGAACCATATACTGAATTCAATTTTACTTGTTGTTTCATTTACTTCAACTGTATTTATTTCCCATTTCATCCTCGTCCCTTTATTTAGGTTTTGAAAATTCCCTGAATTATTATTCCATCCAAGCCCAAAAATAATACTCATTTCAGCAGCATTACATACTTTACATTTCCATATTAATTCATCATCTTCATTAACACCTGTTTTATAATTAATAGCATCTACGTTTAAGACCATTTCACTGAATACAAAAGAAAAAATAAGAAAACTGATTAAATATTGTTTATACCTCAATCTTTTATTCCTCCTTAAAATGGTCTTTTTTATTTTTATAACAATATTTAAGGATACCATAAAATGAAACTAACAAGAAGAATGTACTCTCAAAATTATAAGGGAATATAGGGTAGATAAGATACCAAATTCCTACAAACGCCAGATCAAAAAAGCTAAAGAAAAATAAGCTTGGTTTGATAGAATTCGTAATTTCTGAATGTCTTGGAAGATTAAATATCATAATGATTAGGATCGGGGTTAAATTTAATAGGTGATGGTCCCATGAATCATAGTACACTAGTAGCATAATAGTAATCCCAAACGCAAAGCTATAAATAATTGAATCCTTTTCAAATCTTCTAAAAACAAAAATGATGAAACCTAAACCCCCTATTATGCATACTACTCCAACCAATATATAAACTTGATTAAATGGAATATTGTTGAAATAACAAAAGTTAGTTATTAGTTTCGTAATACTAAAAGAAAAATTTAGAGCAATAGGATTGGTTCCTGTGAAGTTTGTGTCTAAAAAACCTTTCCATAAAGGAGGATAAATAATAAAGAAAATGAAATTTAATAGTATAGGTAAAATAACGCCAATTAACCTTACCATTGTCATGGAAAAATTGAATTTAACTTGTTTATTTTCAAAATCAAATCTTAAAATAATCAAAAATGGAATTAAGAAAATAGCCGTGGGTTTAATTATTATACCTATTCCTAAAATTACACTTCCTACTAATTGCCATTTAAGTTCTTCATATTTTAGAAATATATAGAGTGATACTAAAATAAATAGTGTAATATATAGATTAATTTGTCCATAGATATAATTCAATACATGTGGTAAACCCATTAAATATATGCAAACATATAATATGACTCTTTTATCGTCAATTTCATGATCTTTATTCTTAACTAAAAGAATTGTTTTATAGAGGATTATACAAATTAAAACATTAAGTATAATGTTGAAAACATTAAATACTACAAATGCAGATTCAAAATTTAAAACTGAAAAGGGTATAAAAAAAAGTGCTGATAGGGGAAAATATCTAAAATCCCATAAATAATTCGTTTGGTTGTATAAGTTTTCGATATCATTTAGAAATATATCTCCAACATTATAAAAAATAATAAAATCATTCTTCTCCTTATAAAGAAAAAAAAACAAAACAAGTGAAAGCACAAAATAAAAGCTATGAAGGATTAGAGCGTAACGAAAAATCTTATGTTCCCAGAGTTCTTTTACCCTATTACGAATCCTTGTTATGAAACTCATAAACCCAATAACAAATTATTATTTTAAATTTAAATTCTTTAATTAACTCACTATAATTAAATTTTTTAAAAATTAATTTTAGGAGATAAAAGATGTCCTTTCTTAATAAAGAAATTGAAAGAGGTACCTTCGGCGTAATTGTTGCGAATCGTGATGTTTTTCCCGATCACCTTGCTATAGAGGGAAGAACTGCAATTATAAATGTTTTAAAGGAATTAGATTATGAAAATGTTATTTTGAATGAAGAAGATACAAAATATGGAGTGGTAGAAACATACGACGATGCAAAGAAATGTGCAGAGCTGTTCAAAGAAAATAGAAAAAGTATTATTGGAATATTAGTGATTTTACCTAATTTTGGTGATGAAAAAGGCATTGTTAACACAATTAAGTTGGCAGATCTTAATGTTCCTATCCTTATTCACGCATCATCAGATAAAATAGGGGAAATGGGAAGAGCAAATAGAAGAGATGCATTTTGTGGGAAAATCTCTGTTACTAGTGTGTTATATCAATATGGAATACCATTTACGTTAACTAAATCCCATACATGTCCTATTACATCAGAAATTTTTAAAAAAGATATAAGGAATTTCGAGAAAATTTGCAAAATTGTGAAGAAGCTTAGGAATGCTAGGCTAGGTCAAATTGGAACAAGACCAAATGCTTTTGAAACTGTTAGATACAGTGAAAAGATTTTAGAATTTAATGGAATAAGCGTAGAACCAATCGATTTATCTGAAATTTTTGGACAAATTGAAGATTTAAAAGATGATGATCTAAAAGTAAAAGATAAAGTTGAGTTTATAAAAAATTATACATCAACTACAACATTTTCAGAAGATGGAGTTATTAAACTCGCAAAATTAGCAGTTATTGTTGAAAATTGGATAATTGAGAATGATTTAGATGGTTTTGCTTTTCAATGTTGGCCTTCAATTCAAGATAATTTTGGCATTGTACCCTGTGCTGTATTGTCTATGTTTAGCGAAGGACTTGTACCTGCCGCGTGTGAAGTTGACGTTTCAGGATTAATTGGAATGCTTATTTTACAAATTGCTTCTAACAGTCCTTCAGCAATCTTAGATTGGAATAATAATTATGGAGAAGATCCTAACAAAATGGTTCTTTTTCATTGTAGTAATCTACCAAAGTCATTTTTTCAAGATACAAGGATGACTATTCATCCAATAATTTCAGATCTAAAAGGAGGTGAATTGAGTTATGGAGCAATTCAGGGACGAATTAAAAGTAAACAATGTACACTTCTTAGAATTGAAACTGACGACCTTTTTGGAGAGATTAAAGCAATTCTCACAGAAGGAATTTATACTGACGATCCATTAGATACTTTCGGGGGTTTTGGGGTAATTGAAATTCCAAACTTACAGAAACTCTTAAAATCGCTATGTTTAGGTGGATTTGCACATCATGTTGCTGCAACATTAAATAGCGTTGGTGATATCGTTTACGAAGCACTTTCTAAATATCTTGGTTATAAAATAGAATTCCACAAGGATAACTATTAAAGATTTACTTTTTTTTTTTTATAGAAATATCTTTTTGGAAAAACCCTGAATCAATAAGTTCAGTTTTCTCTTTATCAATGTGAGTTAATAAATCAAATGGATAATTAAATTGACTATTATTATGATAATTTAAAAGTCGTTTCCGAGTCAAATAAATAGAATATTCTGAAATGTCACATCCTATCCATTTCCTTTTTAACTTTTCTGCAGCTAAAAGGGTAGTCCCTGATCCGCAAAAAAAGTCAGCTACTAAATCTCCCTCATTAGATCCAAGTTTTATTATTCTTTCAAGTAAAGTGTGATGTTTTTGAGTTGGGAATCCAGTCCATTCCTTTGAAGCGGGTTGTAGACAAGGAATCTTCCAAACATCATCCAATTTCTTATCTTTAACAGTACGATATTGTACATGCCCATCCTTGTCTTTCAAATTTTTCAGAACACCATTAACATTGATCCTCCTCAACTGCTTTTTTGGTTTCTTACGAGGAATTCTGATTTCATTGAATGTGTATTCATCTGATTTGGAATAAAGCAGGATGTTATCGTGAGCGCGTGGTAAGTTTTTCTTACCAGTAGAATATTTGTTATAATAATACCATATTATATTATTCACAAAATTATCTCCTCCAAAAACCTCGTCTAATATCATACTTATATAATGACTCGCATGCCAATCTAAATGAATAAATAATAATCCTGTCGGAGAAAGTAATTTTTCAAATAGTAATATTCTCTCATATAGCATTTGTAGGTATGAATCTAAATCGTTCTGCCAATGATCGTTATAAGCAATTGAATCAAAAATTTTATCTTTTTCAATTATTTCAATTTTATAATTAACACCTGAAAAGAAAGGGGGATCTATATAAATTAAATCAATTTTATTTTCAAATTTATTTAATAAGAATAGTAGTACTTCTAAATTTTCCCCCCAAAATAATTTGTTATTCCACTCATTATATATGGATTTAATAGAAGTATCGTTTTCTTTGATATTTGATCCTATAATGAAAGTGTCAAAAAAATTGGAATAATGTTTTTTTAAATTATCTATTTTGAGAGAAATATCTGCCTTTTTATTCCAAATTAAATTAACCATTCTAATACAATAAAAAGAATTTATTATGTGCTTTCTAATTTCTTTATCAAATCATCAAACTCTTTATCTGAAAGAAAACCTTTATGAGCCATTATTCCTTTGATTTCTTCCATAAGTTGAGGTGCTCCTTTTACTTCAGATACAGTTTTTTCGAATGCCTCTACTTTTTGTTTAAGCGCGTTTATTTCTGTTGCTTGAGCCTCTTTTTCATCCTTAAGAGTCTCAATTTCAACATATTTATCTGAAGTAGTTGTCTGTAATTCTTTTTTAAGATCCTCGATTTCATTTTCCTTTTGCTGAAATTCATCCTTGATACTTGTCTTTTCATGTTCGTAATTTTCTAATACGCTATTTTTTTCTTTTTCTAATGTTTCTGCCCTTAAGGTTGCATCTTTCAACTCATTTTCCAAATCTGTAATTTTAGAATTCAGCTCAGATAGTTTTTTTTCTGCTTCTGATTTTGAAGACTTGATTTTGTTAATCTCCGCATCTGCATAAAGTTTTTCTTCTCTTGCTCGTTCAAAATTTTTCTGTGTTTCCATTAAGTTTTTTGCTTGTTCCTCAACTTTTATTGATGATTCTGAATATTTCTCTTTTACCGTTTTAAGTTCGGTTGACGTTTTTTCTAGATCTCTTGTTTTTTGAGCTAATTGTTTTTCTAAATTATTTATTTTAGATCTAAGATCTAACAAGAATTTTCCATCCACAGAAAGCTTCTTCTCAGGTCGTTCTTCGGCTTTTGCCCAGTCTATGCTCAATTTTAGTTTCACCTTTAAGTATGAAAATTTTATATTTTTAATTTACTGTATATTTATTTTCTTAATATCTATTATATATAAATTTTATATTATAATATTTAATACGCTAGGATTTTCATAATTCTTTATCTTTAATATTGTTTAGTTGAGTAAATTTCTTCAAATTCCTTATCAGAAAGGAATCCTTTAACGTGTAATATATCTTTTATTTTTGTTAATAAGCTTAAAATCTTTTCTGATTTCGCCATTTGTGTTTCTAGAGATTCAACTCTTTTAATTTGAAAGGAAGTTTTTCCTTTTTCAACCTCTAAATTCTTTTTAAGGAACTCAATTTCTTTATCTCTTTGTTCTAATAGAGATTTTAAATTTTGAATTACTTTTTCCTTATCTAATAAATCTCTTGTTTTACTTAGCATATCTCCTTCTTTGATTTGGATTTCTTTTTCTTTTTGTAATATTTTTTGCTCCACTTCTTCAGATTTCTTAACAGCAGTTTTTAATTGATTCTCCAGTGTTGTAATTTTCTTAGTTGATTCAGATAATTTTTTCTCCAAATCGGATTTTGCTGCTGATAATTGAGTTACTTTTATATCTGCATGAAGTTTCTCTTCCTTAATATTATCAAGTGATTTTCTAGCAGTTGACCTTTTTTGAGTAAGTTCAATTAAACTTTTTTCTCTCCCGACTAATTTTTTTGATTTAATTTCTAATTTTTCTGCCATTTTTTCCAGTTCTTTTACTAATTGACTTATTTTCTGCTCTAAATCTTCAATTCTAACTTTAAAATCAATTAGAATGCTACCTTCTACAGAAATTTTCTTTTTAGGATTTTCTTCTACTTTTACCCAGTCTATTCCCATGGTAATCCACTAATTTTATATATAAGAAGTATACCAATTATTATTTTATTTATTTTAAGTTGATCTTCTTTATTAAATTTTTAAAAATAAATTAATCTTTCATAAAAAAAAACTATTTTAGTGAAAAATAATTGATTATATAAGATTAAAGAAGGAGAGATACACAATTCATGGTTAAAATTGAAATTGGAACCGCAGGATGGGATTACAAAGATTGGGTTGGTCCTTTTTATCCAAGACAATTAGAAAGAAGCCAACATTTGGAATATTTTGCTAAATACTTTGATATAGTTGAGATAAATTCAACTTTTTATAATCTCCCCTCATTAGATATGGTTCAAAATTGGAAATTGCGTGTTCCAGCAGATTTTCGTTTTATTATTAAAGTATGGCAAAAAATTACTCATAATCTTGAAGATCCTGAATTAGATACATATATCATAAAATTCTTTTCTATTATGGATTATTTGAATGAAAAAATTGAAGCTTTTCTATTACAGTTCCCTCCTTGGTTTATATATACCGAAGACCATTTTATGAAACTAAAATCATTGCTAAATGAACTTCCTTCAAAATATAAATATATTGTTGAATTAAGAGACAATTCTTGGTTTAATCCCACAATTCTCTCTAAATTTATTGATGGAAGGAGGGTTATTTTAGGGACTACATATAAGCCTGGAATTATACCATATTATCTGGATAATCAAAAATTTTATTACATTAGACTTATAGGAGATAGAGAATTAACAGTTTTTAATCGAATCCAAAGAGAACAAAAGAGCTCCCTATTAGACTTAAATAAACAAATTGAACAATTAGTTAGATTACCAAATGTCTATGAAATATTTATTATTGTTAATAATCATTTTGCTGGTTTCGCACCTGAATCTGTCAACGAGTTAAAAAAACAATGGGGGCTTTCTTATCATCAATTTAATACTCAAAAAAGTTTGATTGATTTTTTGAAGTAAATATTTTTCTATATCCTTAATTCTATTTTTAAATGGCTCAATACAATAAGAAAATTTAAATATATTAAGTTTGACTTATTTTTTATGGATATTATTGATAATTTAAAGAAGATAGGTAAAAACTGGAGATTATTAACTCTAGTAATTTGGCTGTTAGTAGGCGTAGCAATAATTCCTTATCCCAATCCCATCGTACGGGGTATAGGTATTTTGATTTTTCTTCCATTTTTAGTCTTTCTTATGTTTCTATTTTTATTATCTCTTGTCTCTAAAAAAAGTATCTTTGAATACCCACCCTGGAAAGTTATATTGTTTCTTCTAATTTCCTTACCAATTATGCTCTTGATATCAGTGATTTTAATTGTTATGTTTGCAATTTCAATATTTACCTACTTCTTTTTTACAAGTTGGTTTATCTTTTATGGGTGTTATTTAATTGGAAGAAGAGTAGATGATAAACTGATCTCAGACAGATGGGGAAAGAAATTTTTAAGATTTGTTCTTTTTTTCAGTGGTGTCGCTGTTTCATTGTTGTTTTTATTTCTCTTTGTAATAGGACCAGATATATTTGATACATCTGTTATACTTGAAACACCAACTGAGGATGAGTTCCCACGATGGCTGAATATAATTTATTTCATTGTAGGGGGCGTGCTTATAGGTCTTATGATTACCTGCATAGTTTATATGTTTAAAAAGAGTTTTAATGGATGGTTTGGTATATTTGCGATTTTAGTTTCATTTTATACCTTGTTTTTAGTCTTAAAAATATACTTAGGTTTTGTTGGCACTGGCACAAATGAACAAGAGATAGCATCATTTTGGGCTTATTTGGGGGTGATAATTCCTGATCTATTAATAATCTTTTATAGTCTTAGCACTCTTATGGGTTCACAAGCCGAACTTCTAAGCAAAAGGATAAGGGGTATCAATATTGACACCGTAATCATCTGGTTAATTCTTTCCAAGGTGACATATGAATTTATCCATTATTTCCCTTATAGCATTCTTAAAGATGTAAATATTTCCTGGATTCCTTGGATAAGTGAACTAAGTTCTTTAGATGATAGTAAAATTAATACTATAAAAAATTTTGCAGTTTTAATATTCTTCATCATAATTTTGGTTATTTTCGGAATATACGAAATTCAAAAATATCATAAAAAGCAAAAGGAACCAAGAGAAGAAGAAATAGAAGAAGAAAAAGAAGTGCCCTTACCTGAAGCCGATGTATATGAAATTCAACCAACTATGGAAGAAGATCGTCTAGAAAAGTTGGATTCCGATGATTATAAAGAACAATACGATAATAATTTCAAAGAAAATAATATTGATGTTTAGCAAATATTATCTTTTTTTATTTTATACTATTTCTCTTTTTTTAAGAGCATAATTAAGATAGAGTAATTAATAGTTGACCTTGTAATTAAAAATTAAAAATTCTCTATAGATTAATAGTTTAATAAATAGTTTTATTAAACAGATAATCAAAAAGTATCATACTTATATTTTATTTCGGTGAAAATATTGACTGGTTATGAATCTAATGTTGAAGAACTATTTCTTGAAAAATTTGAGAAATTAGCATTAAAAGTTGAACAACTTACTGATGAAATTTCTAAAATGAAGGTTAAATTAGATAAAAATTATAAACTTAATAGAACATTTGGTTTGAAATCAATTAGAAATTCTGAATCTTTGGAATTCGCAAAAGATATTATGGGTATTGGGAGCCCAACAAAAAGATATCTCTTATCTTTAAGAGCAATAACAGAAGAATGGAAGGGAAGGAAAAATGATATTCTCTTAACCATCAGACAACAAGAAAAAGAAACCCATTTGGATTTAAAGGCTCTTGGGATCAGAATTCCAATTAATGACATAAAGACTATTTCCCTACTAGCGAAAGAAATTTTATCTCTTCTGTATATTTCCTGCGATTTACATGATATGGCCATAAATGAAATATTAAGAGATATAATTACTGAAATAAATGAAAAGGGATATAAAATGGTTCAAGAAATTAAACAAAAAATGGTCTTTTAGCACCACACTTCCATTTTCCTTAGATTACCTTTCTCTTTAAATTAAATTTGATTTAAATTTAGTTATAGATGAATTATTGATCGTGAAACCATCCTTTCACGTAGTTTTAAAAACTCATAAATTTAAGATAGTTGTTTTAAATGTTATGAGATTATTTTTTATGGATACTTATAATTATGAAATATTTATGATAAAAATGAGTTGAAAAAAATTTGGATTATGAGGACATATTTTTTGAAATAAAAGATCGTGTTGCTCGAATTACTATTAATCGACCTGAACGATATAATGCATGTACACAAAAGACAGTTCATGAATTAATAGATGCTTTTGAAAAGTGTATGAACAATGAAATAGGTGTCGTAGTATTCACAGGTGTTGGAGAAAAGGCATTTTGTACTGGGGGAGACCAAAGTACTCGTGAAAAAGGGGGATATAAAGGGGGACATATGTTACCACTTGAGGTAGGTTGGCAGCGTGTCACATATTTAATACGTACATTACCTAAACCAGTTATAGCACGAATAAATGGGTATGCTATAGGAGGTGGTCACGTTTGGCATGTTAATTGTGATCTAAGCATAGCGGCAGAACATGCACAATTAGGACAAGCAGGACCTCGAGTAGGTTCTTTTGATCCTGGTTATGGGACTGGTGACTTAATGCGTGCTGTAGGTATGAAACGTGCGAAGGAAATCTGGTATTTATGTAGGCGATATACAGCTCAGCAGGCTCTAGAAATGGGACTTGTAAATGCTGTAGTACCAATGGAGAAACTTGATCAAGAAGTAGAACAATGGTGTGAAGAACTATTAGAAAAAAGTCCTAATGCCTTGAAAATGTTGAAGTATGCATTTTTGGCTGAGACAGATGGAGTTACTGGAGTTACTCAACTTGGCGTTGGTGGCTTATCATTTTATTATGGCACTGATGAGGCTGTGGAAGGAAATAATGCATTTTTAGAAAAACGTAAACCAAACTTTAACCAATTTAGGAAATAGTGAGACTTATGGAGATAAAAAATGTTTCTATAATCGGTGCAGGGATTATGGGCTCAGGAATTGCCCAATTAATAGCTTCTCATGGGTATAATGTTAATTTAGTTGATTTAAACCATGAGATTTTGAAAAACGTAAAAAAATCGATAGAAGTAAATTTAGAGAGATTTTTTGTTGCTAAAAACAAATTAACTAAAGAACAAGCTGATAAAATATTGAATAGAATACATTTATATACTAATAAAGAAGAGGCAGTAAAGGATGTACAAATAGTTATTGAGGCTGTTTTTGAGGAAATGGATTTAAAACAGCAATTATTTTCTGAACTGGATAATTTGTGCAACAAAAATGTAATTCTTGCGTCTAATACATCATCTTTGAGTATTACAGATATTGCCTTAAACTCAAAATATAAAGAAAGAATAATAGGAATTCATTTCTTCAATCCCGCACAAGTAATGAAATTAATTGAATTAATAAAAGGAAAGAATACTTCAGATGAAGTTTTAGAAAAATCAAAGAATTTTTCTGAGAGTTTGAATAAAACAGTTGTAACTGTAAATGATTCACCTGGATTCATAACATCTCGTCTTATTTATGTATTATGTAATGAAGCAATTAATTTATTGAAGAAAAGAATTGCCAGTGCCAAAGATATAGATAATGCATGTAAACTAGCATTCAATTTTCCGATGGGTCCATTAGAACTTTCTGATTTAGTTGGTAATGATATATATTACCATATTGGACTATATTTAGAAAAAGAATTAGGAAAAAAGTATAAACCAAGTACACTATTACAAGAAATGGTAAAAAACGGACTTTTAGGAAGAAAAACCAGGAAAGGATTCTATGAGTACTAATACACATATTCTTTTTTTTTTAAAACTTAGTTATTACTTTTTTTTTCTTAGAGCTTTAAGATATGTATTATTATAACGTAATAGTCATATTTTGATTATTTTTTAATATAAAAAATATTTTTAACTATTAATAATATAAAAAATTGGGTTAGGATTTTTAGGGGTTTAAACAGTCGAGAATTTCCTGCCTAAAAAATAGGATAAATAATTGCATTATGAGTAAGTTTAGGGTATCAGAAAAAAATCTGGAATTAAATAAGCAAGATGGGATAAGTAACAAAAAATTCTCGCACTTAGTTGAGAAGTACAATCAATTAAAGAAGGAAAATCAAAATTTATTAGAAGAAAGTAAAATTTTAAAAGATCTTATCATCCAAAATGCTAAAAAGAATTATCAGCTATCAATAATAGAGGCAGATAATTTAAATAATTCACATAAAAATTCAAAATTTAAAAATATTTTCTATTTCCAGATAATTATAGGAATTATTGTAATTATTTTATCACTAGGATTTCATATCTTATATTTAGCAATTACAGATTGCTTATTGTATAATGGGGGAGATCCAGGGTGTTGGATTAAAAATTGGATGGGTATTGATATTAATGGTAGTTTTTTCCTTGATATTATGTTATATACCTTGATTATGCTTCAGGTTCTTTTAATAATGTTAATAATAAGAAACCACCTGGTTATGAAATAATAAAATTACTCCTTGTAATTTAACATAGATCTATGACATCGGATTTAGGGTATATCATTTTTTTACTAAGACAAGTTTATCTTCTTCAAGTACAATTTTATTTTTATTTAAAGGACTGAAATTGTACGTATTTCTCATTAGATAAACGATCAAATCCCCGAAAATTTTTAGCTTTAATGTGTTAAATAAATCATTTATCATTTGTAGATCTTCAGGAATTGATATTCCAAAGAAGGGATTTAACATTAAATATATCGTAGCGCCTAAAGTAATCCCAAAAAGAAGACTAATTGTGCTAGTAAATGGAAAAAACCATAATAACAAAAATAGAATAATTAAATTTGGAATTAAGCGATAAATTCTAATTTTATAATTTACTTTAAGCTTCCGTTTAAGTTGAAAGATTGTATAAGGCAATAAAAAGAAGGCAGAAACCAACATTACAATCCCTATACCTAAGATACCAAAGAAAAAAATAAAAATTGGAGATAAGCACGTTATTATTATTATTGTTATTAGAAAACCTCTAGCTGCTGAGTTTGCATTTCCAGAACCAATTAAAGCATTTCCAAATAAGGTTGAATACCCATAAATAAATTGCCCTAATATTATTAAGATGAATAAAACTCGAGCCATTGAAAAGATTTCATTATTGAAAGATCCATCATCCATAAAAAGATCTCTATGTAAATAAAATAGTAATTTTCCTGAAAGTGCAACCATTGCAGTGAGAAACCCCAATGCTAAAATGCTGGAAATTCTTGTTGAATCATTAATTGAAGCTTCAATAGTATCATATGATTCTTTTACACACGCTTCGGCAATTTCAATGTTTAATGGGGCGGAATAGTATAATATTACTGTTTTA
Source organism: Promethearchaeota archaeon (assembly GCA_048940605.1). Taxonomy (GTDB): domain Archaea; phylum Asgardarchaeota; class Lokiarchaeia; order Sigyniarchaeales; family SOKP01; genus Loki-b32. Next base: position 5,772 of record JBHLOJ010000043.1, on the reverse strand, counting down.
ACAGCCCCATAAGTCATTAATACAGTTAATAAGCTTAACGCAAAGCCTTGGTAATCAGGATCAGAATAAGTAGCTAAATATATAGCAGCAAAGAAAAATAGTATATCTTCAAAAAACTTTGAATTTTGAATATTAGTAAGCATTGAATAAATAGAATTTTTCATATATAACAATATCTGACGTTCCTCTATTAATTCTCTAATTTCTGGTGAAGCTCTTTTTTTCATATTTTTCGTTTTTAAACTTGCTTGAATTATATCTTTAATTGAATAGGGTGCTTGTTTACAAAAAAAAAAAGCAAATAAAAAGGAAGTAGTTATATTGAAAAACGGATGAAATGCAAACCAAAATGGATTTATATTAAATGATATAAAGATATAACCCCAAATTAAGAGAAAAATCCCAGAAAATATAGATAAAAACGCAATTATATCATATCTATTCTTAATTTGCAATCCAATTTGAAAAATAAAATTAATGTATATTAAAATAGAGGTAAACCCAGAAGCAAAAATACATTCTCGTAATAATTGATTTGTTAAGAAAAATCCAAAAATAAAAGGTATAATAATCATTCCTAAACTTATTATTATACCAATTATAAATAATATCTTTGAATAGGTCGCAGCTTTCAAACGTCCTAATTCATCATTAATAACAAAAGCAGTTTTTATTTCTGCAATAAAATATCTTGAAATTCCTATTCCAATCAGTCCTACAATTCCATTTATAGCTGTTGTTAATCCAAAATATTTTAAACCGTCCCATCCTGTACCTAGAATTATAAAAATCCAGATACATCCTGCATTAATTAATGCGAAAAACATATAAAGAGATCCAGATGTTATCACTCTTGAACTCCCTTCTTGCTCAAAGAATCTTCGATCTCGTGAGAAATCAATTTTAATTTCTTTTCTTTCTGATTTTTTTTCCATATATAACGGGCGTTCTCTTTTCTAATTATTCATCATGAATTTTTTAGTTAAAAAAAAGTTTTAGAAAAAACCAATAACACATAAAAGAATGGAGTTGATCCTCTTATTTATATAGTAATAATAGAGAATTTAATGATGGATAATTTTTATTGTATATTATTATTAAAGTAAAACAGATGAGTTAAATGGTTGGTAAAGAAATTATATGTGAGAATTGTGGAGAGAATATTGACTCTGAAATATTTAACTGTGAAGATTGTGATAATATACTCTGTGATACATGTTCTAATGTTTGTAAGAAGTGCGGAAGTTATTTATGTGATAGTTGTTATCAAGAACATAAAAAAAAATATGAATAAATGAAAGGCTCTTATATTTTAATCATTTATATTTCTGAAATTAATGAAGTAACTATTGGTTCTCTTGGCAACATAATATTTAACGAAGGTTTTTATTTATATATTGGATCTGCAATGGGGAGTTATGGTTCATCTACCTTAGAAAATAGAGTTAAACGACATATTTCCAAATCAAAATTCAAAAAAAC
>JBHLOJ010000043.1:0-4190 GCA_048940605.1 Promethearchaeota archaeon | reverse complement strand
ATTTTAAGGAGTTTAGATATTAATGTCATGAAATCAAAGAAAAAATTTCTGAAAAATTGGATAAAATCCTTAAAATTTTTTAAACTTGCAATTGAATTTTACATACCAGAAATCAAAATAAAAAAATAAAAAGTGAAAAATATGGGAATGTTAGATGGAAAAGTTGCCATAATAACTGGCGCTGGTCGTGGTCTTGGCCGTGAGGAAGCTCTACTATTCGCAAAAGAAGGATGTGATTTAGTGGTAAATGATTTAGGTGGCAGTTTTGATGGTAGTGGAGCTGAAACTAAAGTTTCTGATGAAATTGCTGAAGAATGTAAAAAACTGGGAGTTAAAGCTGTAGGGAATTATGATTCAGTCACTGATTTTAATAAAGCAAAAGTAATGATTGATCAAGCAATTTCTGAATTCGGAAAGTTAGATATCGTTGTAAATAATGCTGGAATTTTGCGAGACCGAATGCTCTTTAATATGACAGAGCAAGAGTTTGATGATGTTATAGCTGTACATTTGAAAGGGACATTTAACATGACTCGTCATGCTGCTGCATATTTTAGAGAAAAAGGAAAGGCTAATCCCGATTTAGGTGTTTTTGGTAGAATTATCAATACTGCTTCAGATGCAGGCTTATTAGGAAATGTTGGGCAAACTAATTATGGGGCTGCAAAAGCAGGCATCGCAGCATTTACAAATATTGCTTCTATGGAATTAGCCAAATATACTACGGTAAATTGTATTGTGCCTGTAGCTAGAACTAGACTTACAACAGATGCAACACCAACAATGGCTGGGACAATGAGTATGAAAGATAAAAGAGGTTTTGATATCTTTAATCCTGCTAATGTTGCTCCAATGGTTACCTTTTTAGCTTCAGATAAAGCAGTTAAGATTACAGGTGAAGTCTTTAGAGCGGTAGGTGATCGGGTTTTCTCATTAATAGGGTGGACTACTTATAAACAAATAGATAATAATGGAGCACCATTTACACCTCAAATTTTAGCAGAACGCGTTGAGGAAGAACTATTAAAAGGAAAACCTAAAAAAGAGACTTTAGCTAGTTCGCTTGCTTCTTTAATGTAATTGTAATTTCATTTTCTTTTTTTTTCATTTTAAAAAATTTACGTAGTAATCTTTTCTTTAATAATTTATTTGTCTATTAGATCTTTAAAAAATTCATCATCAAAGTGCTCTTCTTCTTCTTTCTCTCCTTTCATATCTTTGTAAACATAAATTACTGATACGAGCGCTCCTATTAATAGACCAACAACTGCTCCAGAAAGAAATGTAAATCCTAAATACAAAAAGAAAACGGTTATAGGTCCAGTAACAGTTATCATTACTACAATTGTTTGATATATACTAATAAATATACAAGATAAGATTCCCCCAAAAACTCCCACAATAACACCATATTTTAACAAATCTTGATGCGGTTCTCGAATTCTAAAGAAATATATTATCCCAAACACAGATCCTACTGCAAATTCAAGATCAGCAAAAAGGAAAAAACCAGTTAAAATTAAGGTTCCAATTATTATAGATACAATCGATTTAATAACATAAAATGTGGTTGTAATTAATGCTGAAATTAAAATGCTTCTTTTTACATTTTTTTCTTGAATTCTTAATAAAATATTACTCATTTTTCTCATTAAAAGACAGATTAAATTAAGAAAATGAAATAAGAATATGTTAAGTATATTACTAATTTTTCTACTATCTATCAGTGCCGGGAAGATCTTTTCCCTTCGTAATCGTTTTTGTAACTACTTTCTTAGCTAATTTTATTGGGTCTGCTATATTTTTAAGTCCCTGGGTTGCAGCGTCAGCGGCTTGTCCGAGTACATCTCCTCCAACTGAGCCACCACCTACTAATTCTTCCGCCACAACACCAACAGCGGGAGTTAATGCAGCTGAAACAACAGTAGTGACTGCTGCAATTGCCACAACTTTCGCAATTTTCATAGCAATTGGACTACTACTGCCTTTCTTTGACTTTTCATCATCTTCAACTGCTTCCAAAGATTGCTTAAATCCTTTTATTAACCTGTTTAAGGCTTCTTCCTTTTTCTCTTTTTTACCTTTGTAATAAATTCCATCTTTATAAGCAGTTTCTAAGAATTTTGTTAAAGATTTATATTTATCAATATTTTTATAACCATTCCAATCATCATCTTTGAAATTCATTAGTATGCTATTACAGGGTCTTCCCTTATTAACTTCATACACAAAAATTCGAGGTTCTTTTTTGTCGCTTAAATATACAGCTTCGTATATATAATCTCCAAGCTCTTTTTTTTGACCAATTAAAATTCTAAAATTTATCTTATCAGTTTTACCAATTAAACTTTTAGAAAATTTAGCTAACGCAACCTTTCCCTTTTTAGCTTTCTTTTCTTCTTCTATAACGGTATCTGCTCTCTTTTCTTCAAAATAATCACTTAATGCTTCAAAACCTTCTTTAAAAATTTTCTTGGTTTGATCTAATTCTTTTCCCATTAACCCCACTCTCCAATTTATTTATCTTAAATAAATCTTAGTTATAATAAATATCTTAATTAGAATATTTATGATTATCTTTTTATCAAATCTCAATAAGGCAACAGAATTAAGTTATATACGTTCTTACTATAATCATTAAGATGAATATAAAAAATGATAAATAGCTTTTTAATTAAGATTTGAATATTTATTTATAAAATTACACCTTACATAATAATTATAGAATTTATAATTTCACTACATCAAAGTTGGATTGAGTTAAATGAGTCAAAGAATAACGGAAATACTTGATTCTTTAAAAGCAATTAAAGGAGTTCATGGTGCAGCTCTAATTGAGAAATTCGGTTTAATTAGAGGTAGTGCATTACCAGGATGGGTAGATCCAGAAGCTGTAGCCGCTATGGTTACCTTAATTTTGAAGGCAAGCCAAAGAGCAACTAAAGAACTAGAACAAGGACAATTTTTTAGTGCAATAATAGAATCTGAGAAAGGAAAAATATTATTTAGTGAAATTGAAGGTAATATTCTCACTATAATAACTACAAAAGAAGCCAAACTTGGTATTATAAATTTAAAACTAGATGCTGCTTCTACAGAACTCAAAAAAATGCTATAATCTTTTTTCTCTTTTTTTAAAATTTTTAAATTATTCTTTCCTAATCTAACATCCTAAAGGTTTTAGATAATGATCAAATATTTTGATGATTTTCCCAGACTATAAGAATTAATCTCAATTATCTAGCTATAACAAAATTTATTAAAAAATATAATAAGACAAAAGGTTAAATTAATGGGAAACTCAGGAAAAGGACTGGCTATTTTTGCAGTTATTGTAGGAATTCTTGGTGCTGCTCTGGCGGGATATTCTGCTTTCATATTATTCACTGCCACAGATGCAACAAATATAAAGGGGACTTGGTATGCAACTGATAATAGTCATGTATGTTCTGGGGGTTGGGAATACCTTGATACTTTAGAACTTAATTTTACAGTAAATTCTGGTGAAAATGTATATTTATTCTATAACTCATATGTAAAAGTTGAAGGATTTTATTGTTATTTTGAAATACATATTGATGGTTCACAAGTGGGATATCAAATGCAGATAACTACCGATGATAATCTCACTTTTGAAAGATTTTCTGTAGCGCTTCAGCATTATATCCCCTCTACCCTAGTAGAAGCTTCTATTGGTTATGGTGCTCATAATGCGTCTATATATGTCAATGCTGATAATTCTAGTACTATTATAGCTTCAAATTCTTTATTTATTCAGACTTTTACATAAAAAATTTTATAAAAAATTCAAAATGCTTTTCTTTTTCTTTAATTTTTGGTTATTCAATTGCTCCTTTTTGTTTTAGGATATTAACTATTATTTTCCTAGTAATTTCAGGGTCAGCTTGACCTTTTGTTTTACCCATAACTCGACCTATTAAAGCTTCAATTGCTTTTTGATTCTTACGACAATCTTCAACGATTCTCGGATTCTCTTTAATTACTGCTTTGCAATGTTCTTCAATCGTTTGTTCATTGGAAATTCTCTTTTTACCTTTCCTCTCAATAATCTTGGAAATTGAAGCACCTTTCATCATTTCACTTATAAAGGTTTTTGCTATTTTAGTGGTAATCTTTCCTTCCTTAATATGATTAATTAAATCAACTACTTGTTTAGGTTGAGCTTTTGT
>JBHLOJ010000157.1:0-5899 GCA_048940605.1 Promethearchaeota archaeon | reverse complement strand
TCTTTGAATTTTGCAATTGAACCTAAACCTAAAACAGAAGCACTTCCAACAGAAACCCTTATTTTTTCAATATTCACAACTCTCATTAGTAAAAATGGAATATTAAGTTTTATTGCTTCGATTTATAATTTTCTTAATCATTATAATTAATGCTATTTTATCAAATATCAAGATTTTCCATGTATAAATAAGTACATAAAAAATTTATTGAATCAATTATTAAAATATTAATTATTAAGTATATCCCTTAATTTTAGGAGAAATGTTGATAATTTATGGTTGAATACAACCCCCAAAAAATAGAGAAGAAATGGCAAGAAAAGTGGGAAAAAGATAAAATTTTTGAAGTTAAAGAGAATCCGAAAAAGAAGAAATATTATGTATTAGAGATGTATCCGTATCCTTCTGGTAAACTCCATATGGGTCATCTTAGGAATTATACTATTGGGGATTGCTATGCCAGATTTAAAAGAATGAATAAATTTAATGTCATTTATCCGATGGGTTATGATTCATTTGGAATGCCGGCAGAAAATGCAGCAATAGATCATGGCGCAAATCCGGAAGAGTGGACAAATAAAAACATAGAAACTATGAAAAATCAACAAAAAAGTATTGGTCTTTCATATGATTGGACAAGAGAGATATGTAGCCACAACCCTAACTTCTATAAATGGGATCAATGGTTTTTCTTGCAGATGTTCGAAAAAGGATTAGCATATAAACAAGAGAGTTATGTTAATTGGTGCCCAAAATGTGTTACCGTTTTAGCTAACGAGCAGGCTCAAGGAGGAAAATGTTGGAGATGTAATTCAGTAGTAGATCAAAAATTTCTATCTCAGTGGTTCCTAAAAATAAGAGATTATGCTGAAGAATTATTAGAGGATCTAAACATTGTAGAGTGGCCGGAAAAAGTCAAAATAATGCAACGGAATTGGATAGGGCGTTCAGAAGGTTCAATCATTAAATTCCCTATTGTAGGAGAAGATAGGACAATAGACATTTTTACAACAAGACCGGACACACTCTATGGAGCCACATTCATGGTATTTGCTCCAGAACATCCTTGGGTTGAGGAGTGGGTTAAAAACTCCGAATATGAAACGGATTATAAGAAACTTTATCATGAAGTCATGCATCAAGATAAATTTGAGAGGACTGATATAGAGATTGAGAAAAGGGGAATGTTTATTGGAAAGTATGCAGTTAACCCGATTACAAACGAAGAAATCCCAATTTACATTGGGAATTTTGTTATTTACGAGTATGGTGCTGGTGCTGTTATGGCTGTACCTGCTCATGACCAACGAGACTTCGAGTTTGCCAAAGAATATGAAATTCCTATTAAAATTGTAATACAACCTCATGATTATGAACTAAATGTAGATAAAATGAATCGAGCATATGAAGGTGATGGAGTTCTGGTTAATTCAGAAGAATTTAATAGCATGGAGAATAGAAATGCTATCGAAGCAATCACAGAGAAACTGGATAAAATAGGAATGGGTCAAGCAACTATTAATTATAAATTAAGAGATTGGGGGATCTCCCGTCAGAGGTATTGGGGGTGTCCTATCCCTATTGTATACTGTGATGACTGTGGTATTGTGCCAGTACCATATGAAGATCTACCAGTTTATTTACCAAAAGATGTCAAATTCACAGGTGCAGGTAATCCATTAGAAACAAGTGAAAAATTTGTTAATACAAAATGTCCTCGATGTGGGAACAAGGCTAAACGTGAAACTGATACAATGGACACTTTTGTCGATAGTTCTTGGTATTTTTTTGCTTTTTGTGACCCTCCATCAATCGAAGCAGAAATTCCATACAATAAAGATATCGTAAATTATTGGGGGAATGTCGATCAATACATTGGAGGTATAGAACATGCAGTTATGCATTTGATATATGCTAGATTTTTTACAAAAGTAGCTAGAGATCTAGGACTTCATAAATTTGACGAACCATTTCAATCTTTATTAACCCAAGGGATGATCAATAAACTTCATCCATATTGTTCTAACTGTAATGCTTTCCTTATGAAAGCTGATTTAGAAAATATGAAATGTAAAATATGTGGTAGCACGGATCTTATTCAAAAATCTGTAAAGATGAGCAAGAGTTATGGAAATACCGTGGATCCTGGAAAAATTATTAAGGAATATGGAGCAGACGCAGCTAGATTCTTTATATTGTTTGGTGCGAGTCCATCATCGGGATTAGAATGGTCTGAAGAGGGAGTAGATTACGCCTATAGGTTCATTAAAAATACATATATTATGTTAACTGAACCTCCAGGTCTTACAAGAGATACCATTAATATTAGGGATACCTTAATCCAGTATTTTTTAAATAAAACTATTAAAGAATTTACAGAAAATATGAATAAGCTCGCAATTAGAAATGCTGTTAATAATTTAATTCAGTTCACTTCAGAATTAGGTAAATACAAAAATGAAGGTGTATATAAAGAAATTTTCGAAGAATGTAGAAAAACATTAGTTTTATTGCTTCATCCAATAGCTCCTCATATGACGGAGGAAATCTGGGAAATGGTAGCTAAGAAGGGATATTTAAGTTTAACCACGTGGCCAGATTATAACAATAATCTATTAAATAAAGAATCGGATTATAAATGGAATTTAATGAATAATATTTTTGATGATATCAATAATATAAAAATAGTAATGAAAAAAGAAGAATTAAAATCCATTTCACTCATTATTGCCGATCCATGGAAATTAAAATTTTATAATTCATTACTAGCAATATTAGAAGAAACTAAGAATCAAGGAGAAATAATGAAAAAGTTGATGCAAGATAATGATAATAAAAAGTACAGCAAAGAAATTAGTAAAATCGTAAATAGAATTGTAAAGAATGTAGGAAAATATCCTACATTTACTCTATCATCAGATAATGAATATCAGTTTTTCGATGAGATTAGACCTCTTATTGAAAAGAAATATCATTGTTCGGTTAGCATTATGTTTGAAAAAGATTCAAAAGAACAAAAAGCTTCTCAGGCTCTTCCAGGTAAACCTGCTATCGTTATTTTGTAGTAAAATCTCGATTTTTCTCTGAAAACTATTATTTTTTATTATATTTTATTAACTAAGGATTAAAAAAATTATTTTTATTCAGAAAACATTAAATCTAATTAAAAAATGGGTTTAATAAATTCTTAACAAATATACAAGGGGTCCTAATACATATGACAATATACGAGCTCAGTATCATATCGACAACAGGTTTCCCCTATTATAATAAGGTAATTAAACCCGTTCCTGAGGGTGTAAAAATTTTTCTTAGATTTTTCGATTTCTCAAAATCTGAATCTACCATACACGAACAATTAGATTCTGAATCAAAATTTGATCTTACAGCTGGTTTAATATCAGCTTTATTCGAATTTGCTCGAAATATAGATAAAAAAATCGAAAGACTAGAATTTAAAGCAAAAAAAACAACTGAAATTTCTAAAAAAAGTAAGGATCAAATTCCAATTGAAGGGGATATATTAATCACCACTCAAACAGAGTCATTTCTACTACATAAATCAGTAAAAGAAAAGATTAAATTAATTTATAGTAATTTTATAAGTGCTAAAACACCACTTGACTCGGCTGATGCAATTGTAAAAAATGAAGAAGCTAAAATTATCGAAATATTAACTGATTCAAAAGCAAGGAAAAATGTTGCAGATCATCAAAGTGAAATTAAAAGAGCTGCAAATGATTTTTTAAGCGAAATGAAAGAATACGGTTTATTGGGTATATGCATAACCTCGTTTGATTTATCTCCTATTGTTGCTTACGGAAAGAAATATCCGTTAAAAAGTATAAATGAAATTCTAAGACGTATAGGATTCATTCCTGATATCGCTCCTTTAGAATGGATTTATAGAACTTCATTTTTTTCAGATGATCAAATTCAAGTCTGTATTATTAAATCAGGAGTTGGGACAACAGTTGAAGAAACTCTATTTGAACCATATTTTTATTTACTCTTTGCTGATCCACAGAGTTATTTTGGAGAATTTCCTGAAAAGTTAACAAATGTATTTAACAATATACTCGGATAAAGAACTGAAAAAGTATTTTAATATTAATCAAAATCGAAATTTCAATTAAATTTTGCATAAAAAGCAATTTTTTAATTAGCTGTTTTTTCAGCGGCTTTTATTATAGAAGCTAGTGATTCTGCTTGGAGAGAAGCACCCCCAACCAAACCACCATCTATATTCTTTTTTCCAAATAAGTCTTCTGCATTATTGGGTTTGATTGATCCCCCATACTGGATTCTTATTGAATCAGCCGTTTCTTGATCATATCTTTGGGATATTAATTCACGGATAAATACGTGGATTTCTTCTGCTTGTTCTGGAGTAGCAGTTTTTCCTGTTCCTATTGCCCAAATTGGTTCATAAGCGATAACAGTTTGGATTATCTGATCTTTGTCGAGATCCTTAAATGTTTCCTCAATCTGATATTCAATTATCTCTTTAGTTTTACCTGCTTCTCTTTCCACTAGGTGCTCACCAATACAAACTATTGGCTTTAAACTAATATTCAATGCTTTTTTTAATTTTTTATTAATCAACTCATCTGATTCATTGAAAATATTTCTTCTTTCACTGTGGCCAAGAATAACATACTCAACATTTATTTCTTTTAAAAAATTTGGTGATATTTCACCTGTAAATGCTCCACTTTCTTCAAAATACATATTTTGAGCACCTACTTTAATGTTAGTATCTTTTAAAATTTTATAGGTTTCTATTAAACTAGTAAATGGTGGAGCTATCACCACTTCGACATTATTAATATGTTTTATTAATGGAATTAGCTCCTCAAGCATTTCTTTGGATTGTTTTGGGGTACCTCTATTCATTTTCCAATTTCCCCCTACAATAGGTATTCTCATTTTCTTTTACCTCAAATCTCATTCAAATATTGTAATTTCTGGCTATAATTCAATTAAGGTAGAAAAACTATAAAATTGTAACGAATTATTTAAAAAAATAAAATCAAAAATAAAGTAGATAAGCTTATTCCGACTTCGGAAGTTTTTCAGGTAACTTAGTAGCTTTCAAAAGCTTTTTTATTTCATCTACATCAGGAGCTATTATTGCAGGTAAACCTAACTGTGTACGCCTTCTTTCTATGGCAGGTTGCATTGGGATTGCTTTTCCATGTTCTAAAACTGTTGATGCTTGACCCGTATAATGAGCTGGGGCTTCTCCTCTTTCCACACTCAAATTTTTTAATATTGTGAAAATCTCAGTCAGCTCAACTTTTTGAGGGCATACTTCATCACATGTATCGCATACCGTACAACCCCAAATGTTAAAGGAATTCTCAGATCCAAATATTTTCTCTTTTAATCCTAATAATGCGTCTAAAATTAAGCGTCTTGGGTTATATTTACCTTCAGTAACCTGTGCTACTGGACACGCACCACTACATGTAGCACATTGATAACAGTACGCTAATGTATTGCCAATATCATTACCAAGAATCTGGTTTCTAAATTCAAAATCTATAGTTGCCATTTGAAAAATCAGTTTATCTTAATATTATCTAGTATAACTTATTGTCGATTTTAAAATTAATTCTTTTAATTTGCAATTTTTAAATTAGAAATTAATGTACATTTCTGATGCTTGATTTTCAGTTTCTATATGATTATATTTTTAAAGTGTAAAAAATGATTTATCCGGACCAATTTTGAGAAATTTTATAACGTGTTTATAATTAATCGTTAAAATCCCCATTAACTCGAAGATTCTTCATACTTCTGGTTTAAATGTCGGATATCCATCTTTTTCAGGTATTTTTAACAAACCCCGATCAAAAATTTCTAAAAGATATTGTCTATGTATTGTCAGCTCATC
>JBHLOJ010000156.1:0-5910 GCA_048940605.1 Promethearchaeota archaeon | reverse complement strand
AAGATTAAAGAATTAACTCAAGTGAGTAAGATCACTTCTGAGATGTTAAGTTCTGGAACGTGGAAAAGTTATGACTTAAAACCTTTTGATGTAACTAAACCAGGTCCATTATTAAAAGCGGGAAAGATTCATCCTTTAATTAATCTAATCAATGAAATAAGAGAAGTTTTCTTATCGATGGGTTTTACTGAAATAAGAGGCCCCATTATTGAAAGCGCATTTTATAATTTTGATGCATTATTTCAACCTCAAGATCACCCCGCTCGTGAAATGCAGGACACTTTTTATTTAAATAAACCGATGGAAGCTAATTTACCAGAAAAAGATAGGGTTTTAGCTGTACAAGAAACTCATGAAAATGGGGGTGATTCAGGATCTTCTGGATGGGGATATGCGTGGGATATTAATACTGCTAAAAAAACAGTTTTAAGAACTCATACCACCGCAACTACAATGCGTAGATTGGCTCAGTTTTATAGAAACAATGAAAAAGTGCCAGTAAAAGTATTTTGTGTTGATAGGGCATTTCGAAATGAAAAAGTTGATAAAACCCATCTAGCCGAATTTACTCAAATAGAAGGAATTGTGATTGATGATAACGTTACTTTATGTGACCTTATTGGATTACTATCTGAATTTTATCGTAAAATGGGTTTCAAAAAGATAGTTACAAGACCAGGTTTTTTTCCGTATACTGAACCAAGTATGGAAGTTTCTGTATATTATGATAAACTAGACGAATGGCTAGAGATGGGAGGATCAGGGATATTTCGACCAGAAGTTACTTATCCATGGGGCGTAAAAGAACCTACACGCGTTTTAGCGTGGGGTCAAGGTCTTGAAAGAATTGCCATGCTTTATTATGGTCGGAAAGATATGAGAGATTTTTATATTAATCCAATCGATTGGTTAAGACAACAGTCATATCTTAAATAAGGTGGTTAATGTGCCTACAATTGAATTAAAAATTGAAAGATTAGAAAGATTAGTCGGAAAAAAATTAGATATGAAAGAATTGGAATATGATCTACAATGGATTAGTTTAGATTTAGAGGATATAAATGAGGAAGAACAAAAAATAAAAGTTGAATATAGTCCTAATAGACCTGATTTTTCTAGTCCTGAAGGTATTGCAAGAGCTCTTAAGGGATATTACGAAATTGAGGTGGGTCTCCCATCTTTTGATGTAATTCCTGGGGACATAGGTCTGAATGTAGATCCTAGCGTAAAAAAGGTTCGACCGTATATAGTCTGTGGCGTTATTCGTGGTATTGATTTAGATGAAGATGAAGTTGCTACTCTAATGAATATCCAAGAACACTTACATTGGGCAGTTGGGAGAGATAGAAAAAAAGTGGCAATAGGAGTTCATGATCTTGATAGAATCGTTCCTCCATATAGGTATACTGCGGTAAAACCTGATTCAGTGAGTTTTGTACCTTTACATGGCGATGGATATCCAATGAATTTAGAAGAGATATTATTATTACATGAAAAAGGGATTGAATATGCTCATATTTTAGAAGGTAAGGAAGTATATCCAATTATTTTTGATAGTAATAATGAAGTTCTATCCTTTCCACCTGTTATAAATGGAGAATTAACGACAGTTACAGATGATACAAAAAATTTATTTTTAGATTTAACAGGTACAGATTTTAATGCAATAAACTTAGCTTTAAATATCCTATCTACGACGTTAGCCGATATGGGGGCAAAATTAGAGACCGTTAAAGTAAAATATGAAGGAGAAAATGAAATAATCACACCTAATTTGGAACCAAAAAAATGGGAAGTTAATTTTGAATATATTAATAATGTTATTGGCTTAAAATTATCAATTTCAGAAATGATACAATGTTTTAGAAAAGTTAGAATGGATGCTACCAAATCTAAAAAGAAGGGATACTTAGATGTTTTAGTACCTGCTTATAGAGGCGATATAATACATCCAGTTGACTTTACTGAGGAATGTGCTATTGGTTATGGCTACTATAATTTACCTCTTACAATGCACGAAGGGGGTATAGGGCAATATCATCCAATACAAGACTATTCGAATAGGATTAGAAAGATTATGATTGGGGCGGGATATTTGGAGGTGATTAATTTCATTCTTGCTAGTTCAGAAAAACAATTTAACTATATGAAACAAGATTTTGAGACAGGGGAAATTGTTGAAATTGCTAATCCCGTCTCAAAGGAGTATAATACTACCAGGACAATGATAGTACCCAAATTAATGGATACTTTGCTTCTAAATCGTTCTGAAGAAAAACCTATTAGAATATTTGAAGTTGGTGACGTTATCTTATTATCAAATGAAGAAGAGACAGGAACTAAAAGAAAAGTTCATTTATCTGCTGTTTCCTATCATGAAGATGCAGATTATACTGAAATAAAATCTTCTCTAGACTTTTTAATGACTTCACTTGGATACTACGACGATTATGAAATAAAACCAGGGAAAAATCCAAGCTACATAGATGGTCGATATGGGGTAATTTATTTAAATGATTTGATTATTGGCGAAATTGGCGAGCTACATCCAGAAGTTTTGTTAAATTTTAGATTAGAATTTCCCGTTTCGGCATTTGAATTAAATATAGAACATTTTTTTTAATATTGATTAATTACAAATTATTTATATTTTAAATTTTAATATGAACGATCAAAATAGGCTGAAGAAAGAATTAAGAGATTTAAGGGAAGAAATCGATAAAGTTGACGACACAATTGTAGAACTACTAAACAAACGTGGAAATATTGTAATTAAAATAGGAGAATTAAAAGATAAACTTAATATGAAAGTTCTCCAACCACAAAGGGAAAAGGAAGTTATTGAAAGATTGAAAAATAAATCTACTATTTTCAGAAATTCTAGCATAGAAGCAATTTGGAAAGAAATAATGAGTGCAAGTAAAGTAATTCAAGGCATGATAAATAAAGTTGGATATCTAGGACCAAAAGGAACCTTTACACATCAAGCTGCTTTAGAATATTTCCCTAAAGCAGGATCCGAATTTATACACGCAAATAGTTCATTAGAGATCTTTGAAAATGTAGAAAAAGGATTAATTGATTTTGGAGTTATTCCCATTGAAAATAGCCTTCAAGGGACGGTTAGAGAAACACTAGACCTATTAATAGAGAAGAATCTCATCATATATGGAGAAATTGAGTTAAGAATTGTTCAAAATCTGATTTCTATGAAAAGCTCTGATTTGTCAAAAATTCAAACAATAATTTCTCACCCTCAGGCTTTTGCTCAATGCAGGGTATGGATTAAAACAAATTTACCAAATGTAAGTTTGATTAGTGTTAATTCAACAGCAGAAGCTGTTTTAAGAGTTCAAGAATTAAATGATGAATCTTACGCTGCAATTGGAACTGAATTTTCAAGCCATATTCATGATTTAAAAATTCTAAGTTCTAATATTGAAGATACTCCATTAAATTTTACTAGATTTCTTATAATTTCAAAAAGGGAAAATGATCATAAAGAAGGAAAAATCAAAACTTCAGTAGTTTTTGTCACCAAGCATACTCCAGGAGCTTTATATAGAGTATTAAAAATTTTTGCGGAAGCAAATATTAATTTACTAAAAATTGAATCTCGTCCAAGACGAAGAGGACGTTGGGAGTACATCTTTCTTATGGATTTTGAAGGAGACAAAGCTGAAGAGAAGGTTATAAAGATTATTGAAAAAATGAATGAAAATGTAATTTGGTATAAAATTTTAGGATCTTATCCTATGGTGTAGAATTAAAAAAGAGTATAACTACTTTTTTTAGTAACTTTTTTACTTATTGAAATATATTATAATATACTCTTTTCATAAAGGAATTTTAATTTTTATTTAATATTAGATGAATAGAAATAGGTCTTTAATAGATGGTCGGGAATATAAGGGTTGATGGACGAAAATTTGACGAAATTAGAAAAACTACTATAAAAAGGAATTTTCTTAAGTATCCAGAAGGATCTGTATTAATAACACAAGGAAGCACTAAAGTTATTATAACCGCATCAATTATAGATTCGGTACCAAGATTTTTAGTAGACACCGGGACTGGTTGGATTACTGCCGAGTATTCAATGTTACCGAGAGCCACACAAGTAAGAACTCAGAGGGATACTAATAGAGGTAGAGCGATGGAAATTCAACGACTAATAGGACGTAGTATGCGTGCTGCTTTTAATTACGAGAAACTTGGTGAAAGAACAATAAGAGTTGATTGTGATGTGATCCAAGCGGATGGTGGTACTAGATGCGCTTCAATAACAGGAGCCTTTATAGCTGTGTTTGATGCTTTGAATTATCTCTACAATGAACAATTAATTTATGATTTTCCCGACTATAAAGTAATGGCCGCAATTTCATTAGGCATTAAAGATGATAAAGTTTTACTTGATTTAAACTATGCTGAAGATTCCAAAGTCGACGTGGATTTTAATTTGGTTATGAATGAGAATTCTGAAATTATAGAAATTCAAGGAACTGCTGAAGGTGCTACTTTCACAAAAAGTAAATTGGATGAAATAATGGAATTGGGAGAAAAGGGGATTTTAGATTTAATCAGAATTCAGAAAAAAGAATTAAATATCTAAATTTAATAGATAAAAATGAAAAATAAATTTCATTTTTTTGGATTTCTTTTAGAGGAAAAATGCAGTTTAATGTGCTTCAATACCTAATTGTTCTGGATGTGCTCGAAAGTAATCCACACCATCTTTAATAATGTCTATAATTGATCGTACAGGTTTCCATCCAGTTTCCTTGAAAATTTTATCATTTCTCCCGATAAGTAAGGGGACTTCACTTGGTCGCAATCGGTTTGGATCAACAAATACTTCAGCAGATATATTAAAAGTTTTTTTCGCTATTTCAACGTAATCAGCTATGATGATCCCCTTTCCAGAACAAACATTGTAAGGTTCACCGTACTTCTTTTTTTCACTAACTAATATATAAGCATTTACAGTATCTTTAACATGGGTGAAATCTCTAATAGCATTGGGATTACCAATCACAATACTATCCCTTTTCCCTTCAAGAATTTCTACAATTTGTCTATGAATGACACTTGTTACAAACTGTATCCCTCTTCTAGGCCCTTCATGATTGAAGCCTCTTGTAATAATACTAGGAACGTTATATGAATTATGATACAACCAAGCTATCTGTTCTGTAGCAACTTTCGTAATCCCATAAATACTTCTTGGTCGAAAAGGATTTGTCTTCAGATTTTCTGATACAGGAACTTCATTAGGATCAACTAATCCGTATTGTTCGCTGCTACATGCAACTTGAACGCTTTCTAAATCATCGTCAAACCTTCTTGCTGCCTCAAATATTTTGATAGTACCTATAATATTATTATGACTTACTCTAACTGGCTCTCTAAAGGAAGTAGGGACAAATGATTCAGCGGCAAGATGGAAAACAGCGTTCGGTCTAATTTTTTCAAAGATTCCGAGGATCCTTTCTGCGCTTGTTATATCTGCTTCATGTAGTAATACCTTACCTCTCAGATGTTCTATATTTTCGTGCATTGGAACTGCATGACGACGAATAGTCCCATGGACTTCACATCCCAAATCTAATAGTTGTTCAGCTAAATGACTTCCAGCAAACCCACTTATTCCTGTTATTAGAACGCGTTTTTCTTCCCAAAATTTTTTATTAGGTAATGCTGTTGAAAGATTTTTAAATTTATTTAAATATTTATCAATATTTTCAGGTTTTATAATAAATCCTTGTTGTTCTAATTCTTTAACCCGATTAGATTCTTCAAATACTTTTTCAATAGGAATAAGATCATCCATAATAGTGTTAATTATTAATTATTAATTTCTTTTTAATTTGCCTATTAAAAATTGTTAACAATTTTAATAAAGATATCAAG
>JBHLOJ010000042.1:0-25703 GCA_048940605.1 Promethearchaeota archaeon | reverse complement strand
AGAATTGAATCGATAATTTCGAAATCAGAAGAAAAAATAGGTTTAGAAATCAATTGGGATTTATTAAATCATGAAACAGAGATAAATTTAGTTAAACAACTAAATTATTTTCCAGAAATCATAGAACAAGCAGCTCAGAAATACGATATACATTTAATTTCTCAATATCTTTTAACACTATGTCAGACTTTTAATACATTTTATAGTAAATGCCCAGTTATATCTGAAGATCATCAATTAGAAAGAGCAAGATTGTTATTGATAAAGTGCGTGCAAATAAATATTAAAATTGGATTGAAAATATTAGGTATAGATACTTTAGACAGAATGTGAGAGGTCGAAAATGCGTTTTTTTGATTTTGGGGAAGAAATAAATGAAATGACTCAATTTGTTCTATTTGGTATACCATGGGATTATTTAACATCTACAGAATTACCAAATTCTTCAATAGCTCCTGAACATATTAGAAAAATTACAGAAGATATTGGTTATACAACAGAGATGGGATTCCACATACCTGATTTTAAAGCAGTTGATGTGGGAGATGTAGTAATTGAACCTAAAGATGTTGAAAAAAATCTGATATCTATTGAAAATTTTATTAAAAATTTATATGAAAAAAATGATCAGATCATCCCTATTATGATTGGGGGAGATCACTTCTGTACATATCCGATCGTTAAAGCTATTAGTAATTATACTAAAAAAAGAGAAAATTTTGGTGTATTAATTTTCGATTCTCATTTAGATTTTTATCAGAAATGGGACAAAGGAGTATATTCGCATGCAACTGTTTCTCATAGAATTTATGACTTAGAATATGTTGATAATAGTAATCTATTGATTGTGGGTACTCGCGACGTTGATATTGAGGAACTTAACTTAGCGCGTTCTGAAAACATCAAATATCTTAACGCTTATCATATGATTATTGAAGGATTAGATTATTATATTGAAGGTATAAAGAATTTTTTCAACAAATCGAATGTTAAAAATTTATATGTTTCAATTGACATTGATGCATTAGATCCTTCAATTGCTCCCGGTACGGGTTATGCTATACCTGGTGGTTTTTCCTATCGCGATATTTGGAAAATTTTGAGAGAAATAACAGAAAACTTTAATATAATAGGTTTTGATTTAGTTGAAGTTGCCCCAAATTTAGATTTGGAAAATAAAATGACATGTGTTTTGGCAGCCAAATTGATTGTTGAATTTATGTATTTTATCAGAAGCAAATTTTAATATTGATCTGTATTATGTCAGAAAAAAATCTAGAAGATATTTTAAAAAAAGTCAACCAATTGGAAATTACAGACGAAACAAATATTTTAAATCTCATTAATTCATTAAAAAATGCTGGATTTAACGCCAAGAGATTAGCATTGGCATGTGAAATTTACAATGAAATGATAAATGATAAAGATTGTATAAAGTTCTTTGGTTTGGCAGGGGCTTTGGTTCCAGCTGGAATGCAAAAAGTAATTTACGACTTTTTAAAAGAAGGTTATATTAACATTTTAGTAACAACCGGTGCAAGCCTCACTCATGATCTAGCAGAAGCTTTAGGATATCATCATCTGCAGGGAGCTTCTATTAACCAAGATGATTTAAAGGATTCAGATTTGTATAAAGCTGAAATAAATAGAATCTATGATGTATTTATGCCAAATAAAGTGTATAAAGGAATTGAAGATTTTATTTCAAATCTAAAGATTCCTGATTCTCAAATGTCGGTTAGTTCGTTCTTGAAATTTCTCGGTGAGCAACTCCCAAACGACTCTCAATCTATCTTAAAGATTTGTGAGCAGAAAAAAATACCAATCTTTTGTCCAGCGTTTACAGATTCGGGTCTTGCTTTGCAAATAGGATTACATAATCAAAAAATAAATTTAAACCATTTTGCGGACATGATAGAAATGGTCAATTTAGCGTGGGACGCTAAAAAAGCAGGAGTTTGTTTTGTGGGGGGAGGCGTACCAAAGAATTTTATAATGCAATCATTACAGTTTTGCCCCAATTCAGCAACATATGCCATTCAAATTACGATGGATCGTCCTGAAACGGGAGGGTTAAGTGGAGCAACATTGCGAGAAGCTATATCATGGGGGAAAGTGAATGAAAATGCAAAATATTCAACGGTTATATCAGATGCCACAATTGCATTACCCATAATCTTATGGTTTCTTAAAAAATCACAAAAGAAGTAGATTACTCAATATGAGAATTAATAAATTTATATAGTTATTTCATCATTATCACTATCATCATCATTACTATCATCATCATCACTATCATCATCAAATATCCTTCTCAATTTTTGGTCAATTGTTTGAGTGTCAGTTCCGAAGATTCTATCAAGAAAAGGTTTAAAATCTTTAAATTGTGAAACTTCTGATAAATTTTTTCCAGTATTTAAAGATTTAAACTGATATGTTACTGCATCTAATAAAGGCTGGATTATTTTTCTGATATACTTCTCAACTTTCTTTTCCTTATCAAGAATGGCATATGAGATTAACAATTCAGGCTCGATACTGTTTTTAGCGACAATCTCATCTTCTTTAAAAGCTATTAGATATTTCTTACCTTCAAAATATTCTACAACATCTTTTGAAAATGCAGATTGGGCAAAATTCAAAATAGCAGTAAGTAAACCACTACGTAGATCATTATCAATTCTTCCCTTGGTGGATTTATGATAACTTTTCTTTACTAAAGTAAATCCTCTGAATAATATTCCCGCTTCTCGAACGACCATTCTAAATAGATACAATTAATATATTGTGATTATAAAGCGATTTTTCAAAAAAATGTTTGATACAATATTTTAATATTATTAAATAGTTTAATAAAGTATTTGTCAATTAATCAACTGACTAGTTTGTTATGTTGGTTTTATTTTTGTTTTGTTTTTTCTTGGTTTTTTTTTCTTTACATTTTTCTTTTTTTTATTAAAAATAGCACTTAACTTTTGCTCAACGGTTTCTGTGTCAGTTCCAAAAATTCTATCAAGGACCTTTTTGAAATCTTTAAATTGTGAAACTTCTGATAAATTTTTCTGGAAATAGGTTGATTTAAATTCAACTAATACTTTTTCTAATAGTGGTTGAATAATATTATGGATATACTTTTCAGCTCTTTTCTCTTTATCAATAATTACGTAAGATATTAAGTATTCTGATTTATTACTATGAAGACCCTTAATTTTATCGTATTTAAATGATATAATAAATTTAGTACCTTTAATATATTCAACAGAATCCCTGATAAATGCTGTTTCCGCAAATTTCAAAATGGCTGTAAATAAGCCGCTTCTTAGATCTTTATCAATCTTGACTTTAGTAGATTTGTGATAACTTCTTTTTACTAAAAAGTAACCACCTAACATCAATCCTGCTTCTCGTATAACCATTCTAACTTAACTATGTAATTCTTTTTGAATTATTTGAATTCCTTGAAGGTAAAAGATGGTTTAATACTTTAATTATAGGCATTTGTTTTAATAAATCCTTTGCTAGTATATTGAGTATAAAGACAATACAAAAAAATTCTAATATTTAATTCAAAGCGTTCTAACCTATTCTCTTGGTTAGTTCAAAAGTTATTTTGTCACTTTTTGTTCTAATCTCTCTATAATTTTTTCTAAAACTAGCTTTTTAAACATTGCCCTATCTGCACTAAAGTTATATCTCTTTACATATGTTTCATCTTTTTTTGAAAATCCAATGTAAACTGTCCCAACGGGTTTTTCAGGAGTACCTCCTGTTGGTCCAGCAATACCACTAATACCAATCCCGATATCAACATTTGATAGGATTCTTATATTATTTGCTAACTGTTTTACAACATTTTCAGATACAGCTCCATGAATTTCAAGAGATTTCCGTCCTACATTCAGTAACTCTATTTTTGCTTGATTGCTATAACAAACAATTCCTCTTTCAAATACTTTTGAAGCTCCAGGAATGTTTGTTATCATATGAGAGATATAACCTCCAGTACATGACTCAGCAACTGCAATCTTTAAGCCCCTTGTTGTATATGTTTTAATTATATTATCTAATCGTTCTAAGATGTCCATTGTTCTAGTCACCTTTGGATATCAAACTTTTTGCCACATGAGCTGCAGAATTTTGCTCCCTCGATCAAAGATTTTCCACAATAGGGGCAATGCCAATTAAAGGTTTTTTTTGGTGGGGCCATAAATTTATAGATCTCAGGTTTTTTCTCACCAAAAGGTTGATAATCCAGGTTTTTTTCGACGACCTTTTGATAACATCTTGGGCAATTCTGCTTTTTTTTTAAAATATAATAGATTAGGTATGGATTTACCAACATGAAACCCCACATAAAGAATAGAAATATAAATAATCCTGATAGAATAGGAAGATAAATAATTGTAAGCGGTATAATTATTGCTGAAATCAAAACAATAAATATGCCGAATATTTTGATATTAAATTTGGGTCTTGTTGGGAAAACATTCATTTTACAATTTTCACAAAATTGCATATCAGCTATTTCTTGCTTCAATGTAAACATTTAATACGAGTTATTATTATTAATATAAATTAATAACAAATAAAAATAAATAAAAAAATAAGATCTAATAATTTTAAAATTATTGCATAAATAACGGAAAAATCTTAATAATATTCCACGGAGTGAATTAAATGGGTAAAAATGATGATGCCGCTAAGGGTTTTGTTTTTAAAATAACTGTGATCGGAGACGGCGCAGTAGGAAAGACTTCATTAATTAAAAAATATACTCAAGGAAGTTTTCAAAAAGATTATATAAAAACTTTAGGAGCGCAATTCTCTAAATATGATGAGGAAATTGAAGGTAACAATTGTAAATTATTTTTTTGGGATATTGCAGGCCAAAGAGAATTTGATTTCATGCGTCCGACATTTTACAAAGGATCAAAAGCGGCGATAATAGTATTCAGTCATACGGATGCCGATAGTTTTGATCACATTCCTGATTGGCATGAGGATATTAAAATTTATACAGGAGAACTCCCTATTGTCTTATTCGGTAATAAAACTGATTTAGTTGGAGAAGATGAATTAGAAAATGAAAAGGTAGAGAAAATGGTGAAAGAACGGGGTTTTCTTGGCTATTATTTGACTTCTGCTAAGACCGGACAGGGTGTGTTTCAAGCCTTTCAAGCAATAATTAAAAATTTATATCATAAATACAAAGACGCTTAGAAAATGTACGATGATCTTGATCAAGGTTATCCAAAGATATTGTTCTTTTCATCAAGTCACTGCGCTCCCTGTCTACCAGTGGAGTCTATGTTAAAGAGAATAAACTTATCGATGTTTGGTAAAAAATTAAGAATAGATAAAATTTCAATCGATCTTGAAGAAAATCGGCATTATACTCAAGAATATCGGATCACTTCAGTTCCAACATTAATAATAGCAGATAAACGATTATCGGTAAATATTGCTGAAGAGGAAATTATTGATGCGATTTTATACGCATTTATATCATCAGTAAAGATATGAGTATTATATTTAATTTGAAAAAAACAAAAATAATAAGAAAAAAAGAATACTAAGAAAAGAGGTAAGTGAAAACTTATGGACAGACAATTACTCTCAAAAATTTTAGCCCAAATGAGAAAGAATTTGAAGGAAGGAAAAGCTATTGGAGATATGAAGGTTGGTGCTCTACTGGCTTTGGGTCATCAGCTAGAGGCTATCTTCTATTATTTGGGACACGAATTAGGCACTACCCTAAAAGTTAGGCAAGTAAAAGAGATAGACCAAATTCCCAATGAGTTAAAAGATTTAATATCTCAATTCAATCTGGGCGAAATTGAAATCACTGAATCAACAGATGAGATAATTGAATTGAAAATGAAAGATCATTCATCTATTAAAGATTTAATGAAAAAGGGAATAAAGACATCAGGAAGTTTTTGTTCATTTGAAGCAGGATTACTCGCAGGGATTGTAGAAAAATTAAGTGACCGTCATTGTTTTGCTCAAGAAGTTGGATGTAGTCTACAAACCGGTGAGAATTTTTGTACTTTTATGGTAGTGTTTCAAAGAGATTGAGGTTGAATACGGATTTATAAGAGAATTCGTGCTGTATTAATAGTTACCTAAAAAACACAATTGCTATTAAATTTCCCTTTTTGTTAGTGATATGTTAATCTTGGAATTGAATAAGAAAATTATTAATAATTATAAACTATATTTTGAATATAATATTAAATATTAAGTTTCGAAATCATGTGATTAACAATGGTTGATCAATATGTGATAAAAATCTGTTTACTTGGTGAGGCCGGTGTAGGTAAAACTTCACTCGTTTACAGATTTATTGAAAATAAGTTCAGAGAAAATTATAAACAGACATTAGGTGTAAATCTCCTTAAAAAAGATGTTAATATAGATGAGTATGGTGGCGTTTCTGCTCAAATTTGGGATCTTGGAGGTCAAGAGTCTTTTAAATCTCTTAGAAAACTGTATTTAGAAGGTGCTAATGGAGGATTAGTAATTTTTGATTTAACTGATAGAAAATCTTTTGATAAACTAAGTGAATGGATTGAAAGTTTTAAAAATGCGAGAGGAGAACAACCATTATTATTGATAGGTAATAAATCTGATCTAAAGAATCGAATAAAGATAAAAGATGATGAAGCAGAACAATTTGCTAATAATAATAATATGGAATTAAATATTACTTCAGCTAAAACGGGTCAGAATGTTGAAACAGCTTTTATTAAATTAACAAAACGAATTTTAGATAAAATGACTAATAGGTAGCCATTTGGTACTTTTTCTTTTATTCATTTATTTTTCATACAATAATTTAGAAATAAAATACAAACTCTCAAAATTTAGTGATTTAAGCTTATATCTTTTATAAATCTACCACCTTTATAAAGGAAGATTTATTTAAATACAAATAACAAAAGAACCATGTAAAATGGAATATTTTTTTTGTGTCTCAATTTTTATTTCCCAATTATTACATTAAGATTATTATGTCGAATGAAGAAAACCAATTTGAAGAGGATTTAGATGAAGAGGATTTCGAGGAAGACGAATTTGAGGATGAGGAATTCGAAGAAGGGGAAGAAGGAGAATATGATTATGAAACTGACTTAGATTACAAGATTGAAAATGTAGTTGCGACAGTAACAGTGGAAATAACAGAAAAGATAGATCTTAATCAAATAGCTAGACGTCACGCAGATGTTGAATATAATCCAGAACGTTTTCCTGGTTTAGTAATGCGAATTGAAAAACCTCGAGCAACAATATTAATCTTTTCAACCGGAAAAATGGTTGTCACAGGATTGAGACAAGCAGCAGAAGCAGAAAGAGTTGTCGATAAGGTTGTTAAGAATATTAGAAAAGCAGGAATAAAATTATCTAATCCAGAAATTACCATTCAAAATATTGTAGCATCTGGAGACCTTCACACTAATATTGATTTAAACATGGCGGCTATCGTTATGGAATATGCTATGTATGAACCAGAAGTATTTCCAGGTCTTATATACCGAATGCAGGATCCTAAGACAGTTTTTTTGATTTTTAGCACAGGGAGAATAGTATGTACAGGTGCAAAACGGAAAGAAATCGTAAGAGATGCTGTTATGAAGTTAAACCAACAAGTTCGTGACCTCGGAGTTGCTAAAAAAGATATAGGAGACTCTGAGTATCAAGATATTACTTTTATTTAATTTTTATCTATTTTTATTATTTTTACTTTTCGTAAAAGTAATAATATTGACTTGAATCCAATCAATTGCTTTTTAAGAAGGTTTTGCTAAATCAAATGTTTTTTTATCGCTAATGGCATTGATCGAGTTTATATATTCGTCATATAGTGCACTCATCAAATTGAATTCCTTTGCTTTAACAAGAGCGAAAAGCAATAATTGATTTAAACTTATTTTGTTATTAGAATCATAAATATCTTCAATTTTTAGAATATCACTATGTTGATCAAGAAAATTGCATAAAATGTATCTATTTTCTTTTCTCATATTAACTTTATTCAGTGCACCGTACATCCTCAAAATCAAGGGTGCTTGAAATTTAACTTTATTATTACGTAATGATCGGAATTCTTTAAGATATCTGGTTCTATTTAAATAAGCCGACATAAATAATAAATTAAAAATCTGATTATTGAAAAGAAGTAATATTTACGTAATATCCAGAAAATCATTTAATGGAATAAAATTAAAGTAAAATAAGATTTATTAAAAAGCATAATCAAAATCATTAAATTGATAATGTGGGGCAGAAAATTCGTGTTCTACTCTATCTACTCGAGCACTTTTAGGCCCAATTTTTGAAAATTTTAAGAGTTCTTTTAACTTATCCTCTGGACCTTCTGCTTCAATAAGTAAACTACCATCAGGCATATTTTTAACATATCCAGACAAGTTCAATTTGCGAGCAACTTTACGAGTGGTATAACGAAAGAATACTCCTTGAACAAGTCCATATACTTTAATGATAATTCTCGATTCTTTCATATTCTTATATAATAGATATCACGATTTGAGTTATATCCAACAACCTCATTTTTTACCAGAGTTTCAAGCACTGTTTCTAGCCATTTTTTGCTAGTATTAACAGAATTTTTAATCTCCTCAAGACTAAGTCCATCATTTACGGCTAATAGGAATAAAATTTTGCTTTTCACGGATAAATGATCCGAGTTTTGCACTTTTTTAAATCGTTCCTCAATATCATATTCTTTAGTCCTCAGGAAAGCTACATCCTTGCTTAGTTTGGAAATTACTTCATCTGTAGTTCGAAAAGCTTCTAGACTAGATCTAAACATAGTTTCTAAACGGGTTTTTAGTATATCTTCTTTAATATCTTCATCTAATTCTCTATTAAACTCCTCAAGTAGCTCTAGATAATCTTTTCCATCATCATAGATTCCTAAAATAAGTACAATTATCATCTCCTTGTTTTCATTATAGTAAGAAACTGAGTTCCATTGTTTTTCTTTAGTAATTATATATGATTCTGTAAAATTATGTGATATAGTTATTTGTTGTACCATAGGATCTGGAATTTCTAAGGATTCAGGGTATCTCATGTATACAACTCCTCCAATAACCTCATCCCAATTTATTAAAAAGATACCCGTTGGCATTTTAAATTGCCTTATTTTTTTATTATATAAGTCTATAGGAGAATCCGAAAAAATAACCTTATTAATAAAATAATAACGTTTATTAATAAAAATTTAGTTGTTCTTAATTTCATCAATTACTTTGTTTTTAAAGGAATTATATAGTGAATAACTAAAAAAATAAATAAAACTATAGTGATTCGTCACTTAGTGAGGTTATTTGAGTGTTTATTATGTTTATATTTTAGAAACTGTGGCAGCAAACGGGAAAAAAAGATATTATACAGGATATACAAACAACTTATATAGAAGATGGAACGAACACAGAAGTGGGCTGGGCGCAAAATTTTGTCGAGGTAAAAAATCAATTGATTTAAAATATTTTGAAACATTTACCACCAGAAAGGAAGCAATGAGAAGAGAATTAGAAATAAAAACTTTCTCAAGAAAACAAAAGCGGGAATTAATAAATAGTACATATACTTAAAATTTATTTGAGATTAATGGTGGTAAACAAAAACTTTTTAGTCTGTTTAACAGGATTACCTGCGTCAGGTAAAACTACCTTTGCTATTATCTTAAAAAAAAAGATTGAAGAGGTGTTCGATACCAATGCAGTTAAAATTATTGATCCTGATATAATACGGCAATCAATAACTCCTGATAGATTTGATTACAAATTTGAACCAGAAATAAGGAAAAAAAATTTATTGGAAATTGAAAAGGAATTATATAATGGCAATACAGTGATTAGTGATGATTTAAATTATTATACTAGTATGAGACATGACTTAAAGAAACTTGCGGATAACTTTAAGATATACTTCTTCATAATAAAAATATCTACTCCTGTTGAAATATGTTTAAAATGGAATAAATTGAGAGGAAAACCAATTCCAAATAAGATTATTAAAAATACAAATGAGAAATTTGATGATTTTGGTAAATACAACTGGGATAATCCAGAGGCAATTTATGATGTCTCTCAAATTCATGATTTAAACAAAGAAATTGAAAATCTTGTGCAAAGAATAAAAAACAAAATAAAAATTTTAAATGAATCCGTTGATAAAAAACAATATTTGAAAGACATCTCTAATTTGGATAATCAAAATTTAGATAAAATAACTAGAATGTATGTAGGAAAACTCTTACAAAATTCTGAGTTCTCATCTATGAAAAAAAAAATTATTAAAACTAGGAAATTATTCATAAAACTTTATAAAAATAGATTTTTAAAAGAGCCAGATATTGCCATATCTTTCAAAGATTACTTAGAAAAAAGATTGAATGTTCTGATTTCTGATAAGCTCTTGTAACCCAATATTATAAAAATTAAAGAAAAAGAAAATAAAGCATAAATACTTTAATCACTTGTGTTTTGATAGTTTAATTGAATAACTAATTATTAAAAATTTTGAAAATGACACAAGAAAGAAAGACTAAGGAAACAACCAGATTACGAATTGAAAGGTTAGAAAAAAGTCGAAGTGGTCGTTCTTTATGTTACATTGATCAAGATGTCATGTTTGATTTAGGGCTCAATACAGGTGATATCATTGAAATTAGGGGAAAGAAAAAAACTACGGGGATTGCCGTTTCTAATGCTGTTGATAGAGGAAAAGGAATTATAAGATTAGATGGTCTTCAGAGACTCAATGCAGGAGCAACTATTGGTGAGTTTGTTTCACTGAAGATAGCAGAAGTATATCCCGCAATTGAGATAGAATTAACTCCTACAAGACCAGATATAGATTTAAAAAGACAAGCAGATGCAATTAAGAGTAAATTAATTGATAAACCAGTTGTAATTGGTGATATAGTTGATGTTTTGGGAACTTTTGTTCAAAGAGAAGATCGCGATAATCCTATGTCAGATATAATGAAAATGTTTCAAATAGGAAATAAAAAAAGAGCAACTTTAGGAACTTTAAGATTAATTGTTGAAAATTTGAAACCTGCAGATAAAGTTGTAAAAATTACTCGGGATACAATAATAAAAGTAAATAAAAGAGTTGCAGTTTTAAATGTTTCGGGTGGGGTTGTTACTTATGACGATGTTGGGGGATTAACTGATGAAATTCAAAGAATACGAGAAATGGTTGAGTTACCTTTAAAACATCCCGAATTATTTCATCGTTTAAATATTGACCCCCCTAAAGGAGTATTATTCCATGGACCTTCGGGAACAGGAAAAACATTAATGGCTAAAGCCGTATCACAGGAATCGAACGCAAATTTTATTACAATCAATGGCCCCGAAATTATGAGCAAATTTTATGGAGCAAGTGAGGGAAGATTACGTGAAATATTTAGAGAAGCTGAGGAAAACGCCCCCTCAATAATATTTATTGATGAAATTGATTCAATTGCTCCAAAACGAATGGATACTTCAGGTGAGGTTGAAAGACGAGTAGTTTCCCAATTATTATCATTAATGGATGGTTTACGAGGTAGAGGAGAAATAATATGTATTGGTGCTACAAATAGAATTAATTCTTTAGATGAAGCTTTACGAAGGCCAGGAAGATTTGATAGAGAGATCGAGTTTGGTGTCCCTAATATCAAAGGTAGAAAAGAGATTTTCCAAATCCATACACGAGGGATGCCTCTTGAAGAAAATGTTGATTTAGATAACTATTCTGAGATAACTCATGGATTTGTAGGTGCTGACATTATGGCAGTGTGTAGAGAAGCGGCAATGTTCTCACTAAGGAGGATTTTACCTAAAATAAATTTGGACGAGCCTATCCCGAGCGAAATAATTCAAGAATTAAAGATTCAAGATAACGATTTCATCAAAGCAATTAATATGATCGAACCATCTGCTATGAGAGAAGTGATGATTGAAATTCCTAATGCTAGCTGGGAGGATATAGGTGGATTAGAAGAAATAAAGCAAGAATTAAGAGAGGCGGTAGAGTGGCCTTTAAAACATCCTAAGCTATTTGAGAAAGCTGGAATACGCCCTTTGAATGGAATTCTTTTATTTGGACCACCTGGTTGTGGAAAGACTCTTCTAGCGAAAGCAATTGCTAATGAGAGCCAATCAAACTTCATTGCGATTAAAGGTCCTGAAATTTTTTCTAAATGGGTTGGAGAAAGCGAAAGAGCTGTACGAGAAATATTTCGAAAAGCCCGACAAGCTGCGCCTTCAATAATTTATTTTGATGAAATTGATGCAATTTCAGCTGGAAGAGGTTCCTATGAAAGTACACATACATTTGCATCAATAGTTAATCAAATTTTAGTAGAAATGGACGGAATAGAAAATAGAAAGGGAATAGTTACTATAGCAAGTACAAATCGTCCTGATATTGTTGATCCCGCTTTTTTAAGACCTGGTAGATTCGATCGATTAATTTATGTAAAAGAGCCAGACTTTGAAGCGAGAATTAAAATTTTAGAAGTCCACACAAAAAATATGCCTTTAGCTGAAGATGTATCATTAAAAGAAATTGCACAAAATACTGTTGGATATAGTGGAGCCGATTTAGAAAATGTATGTCGGGAAGCAGGAATGCAAGCTATTAGAGAAAAAATGACAACCCTTGAAAAAATAGAAAATAAATATTTCGAATTTGCACTGTCAAAAATTAAGTCGACATTACCAAAAGAAATTACAGAAAGATATGAAAGCATAGCTAAACAAATAACAGAATCAAGAAATATAACAGAAACTAAAGCTGATTTTTACAAATAGATAAGTATCTTACTACCTTACTTCTTTTTTCATCACTTTAATTAATTTTTAAATTGAGATCCGATTGTTTAATTTTAGATAAGACTTTATCTAAATTATGACTAATTAAACGAATAGGAAAATATATCATGAGCGAAATTAAAATTGATTGGGATGGACATGTCAAAAAATATCAAGCAGCTATGGAAGATCTGAATCTAGATTTTTGCATGCTTACTCGCGTAAAATCTATAACTTACCTGACAGGATGTTTCGTTCCATGGAAAAGTTATTTTTTTCTTCCTAAAGAAGGAATGGGAGAACCAGAATTATTTACGGTTCTCTTAGACGTAGAAAGAATAAGAGCTGAAGGGAATTTGAAAAATATAAGCGGATGGGGTCCACTTAAAGGTTTCTACATAGAGAAAAAGCTGCTAAAAGCGGCAAGAAAAGCGGGAGTATATAATGCTAAAGGAACGGCACCACGGATAGGTGTAGAATTAGGATTAGATATTTGTGTTACAGGTCAAATGCTGTCCTATACTGAAGCAGAATTACTCAAGCAGGTGTTTCCAGGATGTGAGCTTGTTGATTTCAATGACAAGACAGAAAGGGTCCAATTGATTAAAGAACCAGAGGAAATAGCAATATTGCGTAAAGCTAGTGAAATTACAGATATTGGACAAGAAGTAGTTAAAAGAGAGTTGAATGAACGTCCTGAGGGAAAAATATTTACCGAAAATGAAATAGCGGGGATTGGAACCCTGGCAATGAGAAAGGCGGGAAGTAATTATGAGTGGACTTTTACAGGAAGCCAAGAGATAGGCTCAGGCCATCGAGCAAGTTGGACGTTTAATGGATGTACACCAGCTACAAATAAAGAAGTAAAAGAGGGAGAATCTTTATTGGTTGACTTGCATAGTGAATATGGGTGTTATTTAGGTGATCTAAGCCATAATTATATACTAGGATCATGTCCCCCTGAGCTTAAGAAGTTTAATGAAGTGTATGAACAGTTATGTTATACTCTCATTGATAATATGTATCCTGGAAACAGTTTTGATACTTGTTATCAGGAAGTTCAAAAGGTGGCTGAAAAAGCAGGTTATGCTAATGATCTTTTTTTTGGTTTAGGTCATGGGATTGGTATTATCGGAAATGAATCCTCGCCCGTTGTAGTTCCAGGAAAGGATTGGGGTTCAATGGTATTTGAAGAAAATATGGTTGAAATTGCTGCGGTTGTATTCAATCGCCCTGGATTGGGAGGTTTGAGGTTAGAATCGCCAACACTCATAACTAATAAAGGAGCTGAAGTTCTGCCGAAGACTCCATTTGAAGTGGATTATGTATAAAATAAATTTATCCTTATTTTTTTAATTATGTCAATTTCAAATTCTTTAAAAAACGAGTTAAAAAATATTTTAATCCATTTAGTTCAATTACCTTCAGAAAATCCCCCAGGAAAAACGGAGCAAATTGTAAATTATCTAACATCAAAAGTATTTAAGGAAAAGGAAGGATTTCAAAATGAAGTTATTACCCATGTGAAAAATGGTGTTATACTCCATAATATCATAACTCGATTAGGTACTGGAAAAAATAAAATATTACTTTCAGGTCATCTTGATGTAGTTCCTGTAGGTGATTTAGCTAATTGGAAATATCCTCCTTTTTCTGCGACATTGATAAACGGTAGAGTACACGGTCGTGGTTCTGCTGACATGAAAGGAGGATTAACTTCTTTAATAGGAGTATTAAAAATGTTAGGCAAGAATAAGCTATTTTTAGAAGATAATGAATTAATTTTTCTTGGGACTGCTGATGAAGAAGCAGGGATGTCTGGTTCTCAAACATTGGAAAATAGGGGAATAATGAATAATACTAATCTCTTAATTATTGCTGAACCTACAAATTTAAATATAGGAATTGCCGAAAAAGGCTTGCTATGGGCCACTTTAAAAATATATGGGATCTCTGCCCATGGATCCACCCCAGAAGAAGGAAGAAATGCTATAGAAGCTGGTTTAAATATTCTTCCTCAACTTTATAAATGTTTAGATAATAAAAAAAATCAAATTTTAGGATATTCAACTCTAAATGTTGGAAAAATTCAAGGGGGTACAAAAATTAACATAGTACCTGATTATGTAGAATTAGAAGTTGATTTCAGACTAATTCCAGAACAAAGTCATTTATCAGTGATTAATAAATTGAAAGAGATCAATTCAGAGCCTTGTAAGGTTGATGTTAAAATAACAAACCACCTTCCAGCATTAGAAACTTCTTCTAATCACCCATTTATCAAGAACTTACAAAATATAAGTCAATCAGAAATAATAGGGTTACCTTATGCTACAGATGCTGCTAAATTTATTACTCAGGAAAATCCTGTTCCGTTTCTAATATATGGCCCAGGAAATCCAAATAATGTTCATAAGATAAATGAATCCATCTCTATAGAACAAGTTTATAGAGCAACGGAATGTTTAAATGAAGCTCTATTAAAAACTTACCTAAAATAAGAATTGAAATCTTATTCTGGTAGTAGAAATTCTGACAAATCTTTACCTATCAAATTTCTTCCTTTTTCACTCGTAACCGAAGCAGCTATCTCAAACCTATACCCTTTGATAGCTTCAGCATACATAGTCAAGCGCCTAATGAAATAATCTATTGCTTTTTCAAAATGTTCTTCATTTGCTTCAAATATACCTGATCCTTTTAAACCACTTTTAGTTGCCCATGTTTCCCATGCTATCGCTGGTTTTATTACAGGAGGAAATGGAAACACTTTTTCAACTTCAAGAAATTTTTTCCCTACAGCATCACTTTTTTCAACAGGATACCATACATTAATTAAAATTCTTATCATGTCTGTATTATCTTTATATTTTATAATTGAAAAATAAAAAATGTGGAACTATATAAACTTTATTTAGAGCCTAAAGCCTAATTTTTCGTAAATTTATTCCAGTCCCATTTTTTTTCTGCTAAATCTAAGAGTTGATCAGGTATTATTTCAAAATCCCTATATCCTTTATCATATGCTAATTTATACAAGAATCTTAAAAACATCCCTGCCACGTCTTTGCCAGTATTTATATTTTGGAGAAATAATCTTGCAAGAGGACCTCCTTCTTTTAAAAATCCACTTTCGACAAATGCACTATTTAATTCATCTATACAGTAATGGACGGTTCTTATATCTGCTTCCCAATGGTCTTTTTTCCATTCCAAAAGCGCGTATTGAGCTCCTATTGTGCCATTTAAAGGGCAACCAGTAGAACCTGGATTTAATGCGAGACATCCATTAATTTTTTGATTCCATGGAACGTGATTATGACCAAAAATTAGAACTGATTGTTCTATTGATTTTGTATATGAATCAACTAATTCATTATATTTATCAGTTATTAAAATCCCAGAATTATCAGTAGGAAGCATCGGTAGGTATATGCTGTGAACCATTAAAATATCATCAGTTCCATGTAAAGAGATTATTCTTTGTTTCGGAAGAGAAACAATAAAATTTAACCAATGTTGATTAATATGTTTATAGATCCAATAAGTGGGAGCAAATTGTTTGCTTGTATACCACTTAGAATCCGATGGATTTGAATATATTTTCACTATATAATCATCAGAATTCCCGCGAATCATACACGCATTAAGATCATGTAATTTCCTAATTACTTTAACAGGATCAGGAGCACCTAAAATATCACCCGCAACTAGTATTTGATTAACGTTATCCTCCTCAATTTCTGCCAAAACCGCATTAAGTGCGGGGAGATTACCGTGAATATCTGCAAGAACAGCGATCTTCATTTTTATCAATAGGATCTGATACATTAATGTTTATTTAAGCTAATATATTCTATATATTTTTAAGGAATTTCTCAATTCTATCCATGGCTTCTTTAAGCTTTTTCATTTCAGTAGCATATGAAATTCTAATCATATCATTTGAAAAAGACCCAAAAATTGAGCCAGGTACTACTACAACAGCTTGTTCCTTCATAAGTGCTCTTGAAAATTCATCTCCATTCATTTTGAAATTCTTAGTGGAAGGCATAATATAAAAGGCTCCAAGAGGTTTAACTGTTTCAAAACCCAATTGCTTTAATCTTTTATAGACGAATAATCTTCTTTCATCGAAGTTTTTCCATATATTAATAAAAAAATTCGTATCCATCTTCAAAGCTTCTATAAATCCATATTGAGCAGCATGATTGGTTCCTGCTACAGTATATTGATGATATTTCTCCATTAAATCGATTATTTCTTTGGATGCAACAACATAACCCAACCTAAAGCCAGTTGCAGAAAATAACTTTGACATGGCGTTTACCGTTATAGTACGTTCAAACATACCGTTTAAAGAGGCGGGACTCGTGTGTTTCAAGTCTTCATAAATATAATTTTCATATACCTCATCTGTAATTAAATATAAATCATTTTCTATTACAACATCAACTAATTCTCGGAGTTCTTTTAATTTTAATGCATGGCCAGTAGGGTTATTAGGAGAATTAATAAGAATTGCTTTAGTTTTGTCTGTTATGGAATTTTTTATCCTTTCTATATTTGGGCTAAAATCTTTATTTCTTTCTGCCTCTACTACTTTTATTCCAAAGAAAAGTCCACAATATAGATAAGACACGAAATTAGGTGAGCTAATGACCATTTCATCACCAAGATTAAAAATAGAGGCATATGCTAATGTAATCGCCTGACTTCCTCCATTTGTAACCATTATGTTTTCCTTCCAATCAGTCTGAATATTATTTACCTTGTTGAGTTTGTTTTCAATTAATTCTAATAATTCAGGTATTCCTCTTGTAGGTGCATACATCGTAATCTTGTTTTTTAGAGCATTAATATTACCTTGTATAGCAGGATCAGGTGTTTGAAAATCTGGTTGACCGATTCCTAAGCTTATTACGTCTGTACGCTCTAAAGCAAGATCAAATAATTCTCTAATAGCTGATTTAGGAGCTTGAGATACTTTATGAGAGAGTTCTTTCATAATTAATCGACTTTATAATTATATCTGAAATAATTTGGATCTAAATATAATGATACAAAAAGAAGTCTTTATAAATTATTAAAATTTGTTAAACTATTACCCCATGATTACTCAAAATCTGCTTTACTAAAAGTAAAAAGGCTTTTTCTATATTTTCTCCCAATTTGGCACTTGTTTCGATAAAATGACTGGCGTTTATTTTTTCTGCTAAATCCTTCCCTTTTTCTGTAGGAACTACTCTCTCATCTGCTAAATCAATTTTATTCCCTATTAACACATATACTCCTTCTTTTCGAATGTACTTTTTAAAATCTCGCAACCATCTAGTTTTTACACTATCAAATGTATTATATCGAGTAACGTCATAGACAAATAAAGCACCTTCGCAACCTTGAAAGTACATCGAACGAATCACGTTATATTTCTCTTGTCCTGCTAAATCCCACATAATTAATCTGATTTTCGTATTAGCTTCTTTTAAATTTACATCTTTTCTTATAATGTTTGCTCCTAGAGTTGGTTTATAATCTTCATTAAATGTACCTTCACAAAATCTATTTAAAAGGCTGGTTTTACCTACTGCGGCCTCACCAAGCACAGTAATTTTAAAAACGAATTCTCTTAATTCTTTTACTTCTTCAGTTGACATACGCAGATTTTTTCCACAATTATTTTGCATTTAATATATTATCTTTAGTATATTTAAGACTATCAACAATTCTTGATCTTAAAGGTTCGCTTAGGTGGGTAAATTAATACTAATTTGTATTTTGACTTATAACTATTTAATATTTTCTTCAATTAGTTAAAATAAGATTCTTAATTAGGGCCTTATATTATTTCAGATCTTACATTTTATCGAACCCTTGTAATCAATAAATCAAAAATTAAGATTTATATCTTTTTTTCCATGAATAACCAATAAGATCGCCATGGTAGGGGTGTTTCAACTTCGGCATATTCATCTATCTCTCGAAATCCAGCCTGGTGATAAATATACTGTGCTGTAGTCATAAATTTCCCTGTTTCAAGTCGAATTGTTGTAAATCGAAACTCCTTGGCTTTTTTTAATATTAGTAGTAGCAATTCTTTGCCAAAATCCTTCCCCCTGTATACTGGTCTAATATATATTCTTTTAATTTCCCCAACATCTACATTTATCTTTCGAAGACCTCTCATTCCAACTACTTTTTCACTTTTTTGCAGGATGTAATAAATTCCTTCTGGTGGCATATATGAAGTTAGTTTTTCTACACTTTCTTTAGCATAAACTTTTATTAAGGCTTGTTTTTCTATTTTATTATACTGAATAGTCCCTCCATATTAAAAATATCAAGATCATAATGTTCTTTCATTTAACTAACAATCCATTATATATACTCATCGTTCAAATCCACTAATAAGGATTTATGAATATCAAGATTAATAGAGATAAATTTGGCCATCTTTAACTTAACTCCTTCGTTAAAAATGCTTTTAATATATCTATATTTGCATATTTAATACTTCTTTTCGATTTTCAATTTTAAAATAAAAGTATTATGATTTGGATCATTAGAATCCTCTAAATCTCCAAAATGAGTTATTCTGTATTCTGAGGGAAGTGATTTTTCTAAAGAATACACTAGGAATCCTTTGAACATATCACATGGTACTCCAATTTCAGAGCAAAAAATGCATTTTTGAACTAAAATGTCAATAGAATTTTGGTCTTTTTCTACAATTTCAACTTTCCAATCTGTAACTATTAATGAATTGATTTCTGAGATAATTTCCTCGAAATCCTTTCCATATGGAAACAGATAAAAAGAGAATTTCTTCCCAATTTCAAACAGAAGCATAGAGGAATCATATAATAAACAATTTTGAGCAGATATAATTTTTTTAAAAGAAAATAAATCTAAAAAGCGATTTTGATCTTCTTCTCGTATATTTTTTAAATGGAGCATTTCGGCTTCTTTCAAAATAGATTTCATTCCATCATAATCAAGTATATCATGATAAGCCTGAAGAAGGGCAGTAACAACTTTATACTTTACTTCTCCTTTATAATCTCCAATCATCTGTTATTATATTTTTTAAGTTTTTTTATTAAAAACGAATAATATCTATAAATCACATTAGTTGAATTTACTATTAATGCCAAAATTGACTAATGCTTGAGCGACTAATATTTTGAATGCGGACTCAACATTATCGCCCTCTTTTGCACTTGTCTCAACAAAATCACTAGCTTGAATTTTTTCTGCTAATTTATGCCCTTCTTCAATCGGTATTGCATTTGAATCTCTTAAATCAACTTTATTACCAATTAAAATGTAAACACCATCAGGTCTCGCGAATTTCTTAAAATCTTCAAGCCATTTTGTTTGAATTCTATCGAAAGTACTAGATCGAGTAATATCATATACAAGAAGACTTCCAGCACATCCTTCAAAGAACATTTTTCGAGTTAAATCGTATTTGTCTTGACCAGCAATATCCCAAATAGCAAGTTGAATTTCATATTCTTCGATTTTCAACTTCTTCATCACAATGTTAACTCCTAAAGTTGGTTGATAGTTCTCCTTAAAACTTTCTTCAGTATAACGATTTATCAAGGATGTTTTTCCTACTGCTGCATCCCCTAGTAAAGCTAATTTTAAATTAATCTTTTTTATATCCATCTTATTCTCCATTTATCAAATATCTAAAAGAAATAAACCCAATTGAGAATCTTCTGCTCTATTTAATTTTTCATCGATTTCAAAGATGTATACCTCACCTGTTATTGAAACTATACTTGGTTGTAATAAATGACCACCAGATATACTATAATCTTTTGTTCCTATAGCAATATGAAGATGAATTATTGGTTCTCCATCTCTAAATGATATGTTTCCCATACATGAAACTAATTCGATGTAATCATCAAAAGTTTTTCTCAAATATTCTTTTAAATTGATGTCAAAGTATCCTATGGTGTATTTCTTCAATGCCCCTATACAATTAATTAAACCCGATTTAATTTTATGGTTTTTTATCATTTGGTTTATGGATTCAATTAAATCTTCGTCAGGTTCTACTTTCCCTACAATTATCCGTTTAATCTTAGATTCAATACTCCTCATTTTTTTCATTAGGTGCTTTATTCAATAATTATATTATTAGAATTATCAAGCTGTATTTAAATTTAGATATCTACTCCTTTATTTATTAAAACTTGAGTAACCAATTTTTTAAAAGCATTTTCTACATTATCCCCATATTTTGCACTCGTTTCAACAAAATCACTTGCTTTTATTTTTTCGGCAAGAATTCTCCCATCTTCTGAAGAAACTACCCTAGCATCTTTTAAATCTGTTTTATTTCCAATAAGAACGTAAGCAGGTTCTTTATCAGTATATTTTTGAAAATCTGCCAACCATTTTGTTTCAATATTATCATAGGTTGATTGTCTAGTGGTGTCATAAACAAATAAAGCACCCGTACACCCTTGAAAGAACATTCTTCGAGAGAGATCATATTTATCTTGACCAGCAATATCCCATAGAATTAATCGACCGTATACATTTACCTCCTCTATTTCTAATTCCTTAACGACAATATTTACTCCCAATGTCGGTTGGTAATCTTCCTTAAATTGATATTGGATGTATTGATTGATGAGGGAGGTCTTACCGACCGCAGGATCTCCCAACAAAGCTAATTTCAAAGCTAGATTTTTCGGTGGTTTTTCCGGTTTTTCTGACATTTTTTAAAGGTTCCTTTATGAATTGATTATACATATTTGATAGATTTAGATTTTTTATATTTGAGTTAAACGACAAATGTTATTCTTTGTTCTAGAACAAGTTTAACTGAAGTACCATCACATTTTTAACATTGAGTATCCTTATTTATAATATAAACGTGGATGTGGATGTTATGAATAAAAATACTTTTTTCCTGAAATCAATACGAAATATGATTATTATCACATCCGTAATTATTATTAGGTAATTTCATTTCTTTATGAAGCGAATCTTTATAACTCTTATTCCACATCCTGCTTCATAACCAGAAAAAACCGAGATTCATGAGCTAAATCATAAAGGATCAAAATTGTATTTCTATTTTTTAAATCAATTAGTTAAATGCACAAAAAGGCTACAAGTATGGAAAGAAAAATGTCTTATAATGAAAAAGAAATAAATCTCATTCAATTTTGGGAGGACAATAAAATTTTTGAAAAGAGTGTCGATCAACGACCAGAAAGTAATCCATATATATTCTATGATGGACCCCCGTTTGC
This sequence comes from Promethearchaeota archaeon, assembly GCA_048940605.1. Lineage (GTDB taxonomy): Archaea > Asgardarchaeota > Lokiarchaeia > Sigyniarchaeales > SOKP01 > Loki-b32. The sequence goes on along the minus strand of JBHLOJ010000042.1, from coordinate 3,586 downwards.
AACAGGATTACCTCACTATGGACACATCTTAAGTTTTGTAACCAAGGATGTATTTCCAAGATATTGGACGATGAAAGGGTACCGCTGTGAGAGAAAGTGGGGCTGGGATTGTCATGGTCTTCCAATAGAAAGTATTTGTGAAGAAGCTCTTAATTTAAGGCAGAAGAATGAAATATATGAAATGGGGATCTCTTATTTTAATGAATTTTGCCGTTCAAAAGTACTCTGGTATACTAATGAATGGAAGAATACTGTTGATCGAATGGGTAAATGGATTGAATTTGAAAATTCCTATAAGACTATGGATAATACATATATGGAAACTGTGTGGTATATTTTTAAAAAGATCTATATAGAAGGATTTGTATATAAAGGTAAAAAGGTTTTATATTATTGTCCTCGGTGTGAAACTCCGCTTTCTAATTTCGAAATTTCTATGGATAATAGTTATAAAGATATTACTGAAGAATCTATAACAGCAAAATTTAAGTTGAAAAAAGAACCAAGCACATATCTGCTAGCATGGACTACAACACCCTGGACTTTAATAGGAAATGTTGCTTTAGCTGTAAATAGTGAACAAGTTTATGTTAAAATAAAAATTGCTAATGAATATTTAATTTTAATTAAAAATCAATTAGATCTTATCAAAGATAAATATAAAATCATTGAAGAATTTAAGGGAAAAGAATTACTGAATAAAGATTACGAACCTCTATATGAATTAGCGACTGATACCAACGGAAATGGTCATTATGTTATAGATGGTGGTGATGATGTACTTTCTGAAGAAGGAACAGGAATTATACATCTTGCACTCTATGGTGAATTTGATTATGATATAATAAAAAAGTATAACTTGCCTTTAATTCAGCATATTGATGAACATGGTGAGTTAAAAAGTGGTCCGAAGGATTGGATTGGGATGTGGTTCAAGAATCTGGATGAAGAAGTTTTGGAAGACCTAAAACAGAGGAATCTTCTCTTCAATTCAGAAGCTTACACACATTCTTATCCGTTTTGTTATAGATGTGATACCCCGTTAATGTATAATGCTCTTGACGCATGGTTTATAGATATTCAGCGAATAAAGCCACGACTTCTGGAAAATAATCAAAAAATTAATTGGTATCCCAAAGAGATTTCCAAAAGATTTCAAAGCATAATTGAAACTGCTCCTGACTGGTGTATTTCTAGAAATCGGTTTTGGGCTACAGCTATGCCAATTTGGGAGTGTGAGGAATGTAACGAAATTAAAGTCATTGGTTCGGTTAAAGAATTACAGGAGAATGCGGTTGAAGAGGTTCCTGATGATTTAGATCTACATAGGCATATTGTTGATGAGATACATCTGAGATGTCCTACTTGTAAAAGAATCATGAATCGAATCCCTGAAGTATTTGATTGTTGGTTAGAATCAGGATCGATGCCATACGCAGCAAAACATTATCCATTTGAAAATGTGGAATGGTTTAAAAATAATTTTCCTAGTGACTTTGTTTCGGAATATATCGGACAGGTTAGAGCATGGTTTTACTACATGCATGTAATTTCAACTCTTTTATTTGATGAAATTCCATTTAAAAATGTTGTTGTAAATGGTAATATTCTCGCAGAGGACGGAACTAAAATGTCAAAGTCAAAGAGAAATTTCCCTGATCCGAACCTCATCGTGGAAAAATATGGAGCAGACGCTTTAAGGATTTATCTTTTATCTTCACAATTAATGAGAGCACAGGATTTAAACTTTAAAGAAGAGATAGTCAAGCAGGTTTATCGAAGATTTAATTTATTATTAATTAATGTTTTAAAATTTTATTCAATGATTGAAGTCAACGATCTAAACGCAGATAGTACCATTTCAGAGAATATCTTAGATAAGTGGGTTATTAGTTTACTTAATGTGTTAATCCGTGATGTTACTCTACGATTGGATGATTATGATACTGCAGAAGTAAGTAGGTTGTTCTTTAGTTTTGTTGAAGATCTCTCTATATGGTATCTTAAAAACAGTAGGGAACGGTTTAAAAGTGAAAAACTAAAGGAAAAACTTACTGCGATGAATACGCTTTCGTATATTCTCTCTAATTTATCAAAACTCCTAGCCCCTCTTGCTCCATTTATTTCTGAGATGATCTACAAAAAATTAAAAGATAAAGGTCTTGTTGATTTAATATCTGTCCATTTGGAGTCTTGGCCCTCATTTGATGAAAAATTAATTAACCTTAAGATACATGAAAAAATGGATCTAACAAGAGAAATAGTAAAGAGATCATTAGAACTAAGAGAACATTCTAAAATTCCTGTTAGACAGATATTACAGAAAGTAGTTTTAAACGGAGTTGATCTTGAAAGGGAATATTTAGATGTCATTGCCAGTGCTATAAATGTAAGAAATGTAATACTTGAAAACGAAAAAGAAAAGGAACTTTTAGTTGATTTAGACACAGAAATCACATCAGAATTAAAGTTAGAAGGTATTGCTAGAAACCTGATTAGGCATCTAAATAACTATAGAAAGAAATTGAAATTATCAACAAAAAATAGAATTGATCTTTATCTGATAACAAAAGATAAAGAGATCTTGGAAGCACTTGACACACACAAGGAAAAAATTAAAAAGTTGATACAAGCAGATAATATTTTTAAAAGCCTTGAAAGCAAGGCAGGTTCTAAGCAATTTAAAATAGATAATAATATGGTCGAAGTGTATATTGAGGTAAAAAACTAAATTCCTTTTTTTTTTTATACCAATATTATATTAAATCTCCGTAAAATTATTATATTTCTTTATGCTTTTCTTTCTTATGCTCAAAATCTATAATACAATGACAAGAGAGAAAGAAGTTTTTACACCTCTCGAAGAGGGTCATGTGAAGATCTACACATGTGGGCAAACCGTATATGACGACGTTCACATAGGGAATGCTAGGACCTATAGCTCATGGGATGTAGTTATCCGCTATTTACGTTATAAAGGATATAAAGTGTTTCATGTACAAAACTTTACTGATGTCGGACACTTAACAGATGATGCAGATCAAGGGGAAGATAAAATTGAAAAAAGAGCCCGTGAAGAAAAAATTAATCCTTGGGAACTTGTTGATAGACAAATTGAAGAATATTGGCATGTGATTGATGCTTTAAACATAAATAGACCAAATATTTCCCCTCGAGCGACTTCACTCATTCCTGAAATGATAGAACTTATTAAGATACTTTTGGAAAATGGTTACGCCTATGAAGTGGAAGGTAATGTTTATTACGATGTTTCTAAATTCAAAGATTACACCAAACTCTCTAGGTTAAAACTTGATGAAGAATCAGCAAAAGCTAGAGTTGACGAAGATCCATTAAAAAAAGGGCCATTTGACTTTGCACTGTGGTTAAATGCACAAAAAGGAGATCAAATACATGTAATGAGATGGAACTCTCCATGGGGTGAAGGATATCCTGGATGGCATCTTGAATGTTCTATTATGGCCATGAAATATTTAGGAGAGACTATTGATATTCATGGTGGGGGTATTGATCATATTCCAACCCATCACCCAAATGAAATCGCTCAAGCTGAAGCAGCTACAGG
>JBHLOJ010000041.1:0-25948 GCA_048940605.1 Promethearchaeota archaeon | reverse complement strand
AATAAGCTTGATTTTGATCAATTTAGTACTGGTGATGATTTGATTGAGAGCTTTCAAGGAGGTTTTGGGAGTATGTTTGGAAATTTAGGTTACGCTGGACTACTTTTAGGAAAAGTATTTGAATTATTATTCGTTCAAGCGTATGAGAATTTTGATGCTCAAGAGATGATATCAGGTGTCTATGTACTAAGCGCATTTAATGAAACTACTTTTCCTATAAGAAGTAATGATTACGATATTTCTGAAGACCGTGAATATCATCTACTACCAGAAGATTATGATGATTCTACTATTCCTGGGACTGCTTATTGCGAAGTTGTGAAAACAGGTTCATATGATTCTATTTTAACTGTTGGAGTGGGAATTACTCTTATTATTTGGGATAATGATAAGTCATTCATAAAAGCAGTTAAGAAAGTAATTAATTTCTTTAAAACGTTTGAAGAGAGCAATTGGGAAAAGCCATCTCCAGAACTCATCAGAGAGGGAGTAGAAACGATTACTTGGTTTTTAATCCATATAAATGATATTTTCACTGGTGATGAATTATTTATTTTAAATCCTATTACATGGCAAAAAGTAGAAATAATTCCAAATCCTGACTTTGAATTGACTAAAACTTGGTATCATTCTGCTGACAATGTACTCTCACCCATGGCAGGTGATGTTGCTCTTACTGGTGCATATGATGCTGAGATGGCTGCTTGGAATGCAACCGCATTAGCTAGAAAAGATAGCTATATGCAATGGTTACTAAGGCCTACGGAAGATATTCCTTTAGTAACGGCAATATGGACACAATTTACCTTCGATTTAATTGAATTATGGATTAAGAATTTTGAGATTCATATTGATTTGTCTGAGATTGTTGATATTGGAACTGGAGAGGGTGGTGATTTTTCTAAAGCTTTTGGAGGGTGTGATATTGAATTCTACTTATTCACTCATCATTTAGCTGGGGCGTTCCTCTATAATGATTTAAATATGGATGATGAAGTTTCTGTAAACTACACTGAGACAACCGTGGATGTTGGAGGACATCCTGAAGTGATTTCATATCCTGAGAGTTCAGAAATCACTCACAGATTAATTTTGAATTCTGTAGGAAACTTTAATTTTATGGAGCCAACAAAGAACCCAGATGGCACGCTTTCATGGGGATTAGATTTAGAAAATGTTAACATCTCAGCAGTTCCTGTTGGGATTGATTTAGACTCATATCTTGCAGCGCCACAGGAAAATCTTGCATATGCTCATTTTGGATTCACTTTTGATCCGATAAAAAGTGTCAAAGGTGCGGATCTACTAGGGAAAATCAAACTAGATCAGTTCTTTGCTCCTTGGAACTCTCCTGATAATTACGGAGCAAATGGAATTATCGATGATTTAGATATGACCATCATTTACATATCTACTGTTTTACATTTCCACTTAGATGTAAAAACTACTAGTGAAGTGACAGGTCCAGAAGCAGAATTATTAGATGATTACTATGATGAAGATTATAATGATGATGATTATGTAAAAGAATCACATGAATTAAAAATCGGAAATTATCTTGGAGGTACAGAACCATTGGATTTTGTTGATATTGCTGGACCATATTATGAATATGGTAATGAAACTACTCAGAAAGGAATGGCCAATGCGAGTACCGCTATTATTCCTATTGCCCTATGGACCGGTGAAATGGAAAGACATGATACTTTCCTCCCGCCAGCTGAAAGTAACATTCAGCCTTTTGCCTCTGATATCAGAATTAGTGCTAATTTTACTGTGTTGGCTTATGCGGTATGTTATCCCGAATTTGAGGATGGATCTGGAATCTGGCATGACCCAGTTTTTAGTGTTTACATGGTTTTTGAATCTAAAGCCTTCTGGGCACTTATAGTGTTAATTGCAGGTATCGGATTGGTTGGTGTTGCTACAGTTTTAATCAAGAGAAGAAAAGATAGTAGATTTTAAAATCTAATAAAAGATTTTTTTATAATTTTTTTTTTTTTTAATATATAACATACTAATCGAAACCATTTGTTAATTTTTAGTCGTTATAATTTTATATTTTAAAGAAGTATGATTATATTTATTTACAACAAAATTATAAACCATTTTTAAATCTTGGTTTAAGGTGAAATTTAAATGAAAATTAAAAATTTAAAACAAAATTTTGTGATATTGATTCTTTTTTTGGTGTTTTTAACCCACGCTGCAAGTTACTGGTTTTCACAGAATAATAACTTAATATCTAGATCTCAACAGCAATATAACTTAAAATTAAATAACAATGAGATTGTAATCATCAGCCCTGAAGAAAATATGTACTCAATGCCCATGATAGGTTATTTTCCAGCAACTTATGGATTTGAAAGTGATGAAGATGGACATTTTCCAAGAGGCTGGATTAATGATTCTTTAGGTGTTACTTCTGAAGTTAAAGTGGAATCAGAAAAAGTTGGTCACAAAAAAGTCTTATGCTACAATGATCCATCGTCTAGTGCAGGTACATTTGCTCGTACGATTACAAATTTGAGCACTCCTCAAGTAGTTGGATCTATAGAATATTATATTTATAAAGAATCTGGAAATGGGGGATTTGAAATAGCATTAAGAAATTCATCAGGAGGATATGCAATCAGGATAGGAATCGATTATCTTAATGATGGAAAGTTTATGTGTCGTACTTCTGATTCGATAGTTTTCGAGTTTGCTGCGGGAAAGTATTTGGATAATACTTGGTTTCATTTAAGAATAGATTTTAATTTATCAACAAAAAAATTTGACATTTATCTGGATGGCATAAAAGAAGTAGATCAAGAAAATATGATTTACGATGTTAATTCTATCCAAAATGTATGGTTTTTTCAAACTGGTTCTGGTTCAACGGGTCAGTGGTATCTAGATGCTATTGGATTCTCATGGGATGTAAAATATAATTTAGGGGATAATTTGAATGAAGGATTGTTGTTGAGTTTTAAAAATAGTACTCAACTTGATTGGATTGGATATTCCTTGGATGCCCAAAATAATGTAACAATTGCAGGAAATACAACAATTACTTTTCCTGATAAAGGCATTCATATAGTTCAGGTATTTGGTAATGATTCAATTGGGACGAAATTTCAGTCCGAAAAAAGGTATTTTGTAATTTATTACCCAGAGGAACCAGAGAAACCTATAAAAATTGATGAAACCATTCCAATTAAGAATTGGACAAGTTCAACCTCATTTTATGATTGGTGTAGTGGTTCTGGGACTATAAATGATCCATATTTTATTGAAAGTATCTCAATTGATGGAGGGGGATCAGATATAGGAATACTTATAGAAAATACATATAAATATTTTGAGATTCGGAATTGTATTATCTATAATGCAATAATAGGAATCAAAACTCAAAATGCATCGAATGCTAAAATTTATAACAACACTATTTACAGCATAAATGGTTTAGATGGTGTTTCACCTGGTAGTAATGGCAATGATGGAGTTGGAATTTCGATATTAAATTGCCTAAATGTAAATATTTCATTTAATGAAATATCTGAAATCTCAGGGGGAAACGGAATTCAAGGAGGAACAAATAATAATGGAGGAAGTGGTGGAGCTGCTCTAGGAATAAAAATTGAATCCTCAGAATCTTGCATAATCTATAATAACAACATAACAAATATTTTAGGAGGACTTGGGATGGATGGTGGGAATGGGATAAATGATTACCCCCCTGGAAATGGTGGTAATGGAGGTAATGGGGGATCTGCCTCAGGAATTTACTTTAAAAATACTTATAACCAAATTGCTGAAAAAAACACAATAATAGATATTAATGGTGGACAAAGTGGAAAGGGTGGTGCTGGAGGTTCTGTTGATTATGAAAATGGGGGCTTTGGAGGTAATGGGGGAATTGGTGGTAATGTGTTTGGTATTTCTTTTGAGAATTCCACATATTTAATTACCATTGGTAATAATATTACCAATCTATTCAGTGGTAATGGAAATTCAGGTGGATATGGTGGAAAAGGAGGAAACATGGATCTGGCCATGGGTGAAGATGGAGGTATTGGTGGTAATGGGGGCAATGGTGGATCAGGAGGCTTATCTTTGGGTATATATTATAGTGAATCAGAAAAAATTTCAAACCACCAAAATCGATTAAGTTCTATTAACAGTGGTAATGGTGGAAATGGAGGAGATGGTGGTAATGGGGGGAATGGAGGCCCTGTTGATTTGTCTTTTAATGCTGGGCAAGGAGGAGATGGGGGAGATGGGGGAGTTGCTGGACAAGGTGGTTTTTGTTCAGGTTTAATCTTTGAAAGCATTAATTACGCAGATAATGACCAAAATATAGTTTCTAATTTAATAGCTGGGAATGGAGGGAATGGAGGAGATGGAGGGAATGGTGGTAATGGGGGAGCAGGTATAATCGGTCCAGATTATGGTGGTTATGGTGGAAATGGGGGTAACGGAGGGGATGGAGGAATAATTTTAGCTTTCTTAGTCGATAGATCGAATATGACAACTAATAATGGAAATAATATTTCATTTAATTTTGGTGGATTAAGGGGAGTTGGTGGCGATTATGGTGATCCAGGTATTACCACACCTCCTGGAATATCTTCTATGCAGGGATTAGATGGTCAAAATGGATCTTCTTATGGTTTTCTGTTACAAAATAATTATAATAATACAATTTTAGGGAATATTTTTAAAAACAATACATTTGGCGTAGTTATCGAGGGAAATTCATCAATTAATCAAGTATTCGACAATACGTTTATCGACAATGAATTAAATGCTAGAGATGATGGATCAAACAATAAATGGGATAATGGAACAATTGGAAATTCCTGGGATGATTATGAAGGTTTCGACTTCAATGGTGATAATATGGGAGATACTCCATATAATATTTCAGGAAGCGCAAAAAGTAAAGATAATCATCCTATTGGTGGTTGGAAGTATCCTCTACCTTTTATAGATGTTGTCGTTATAAATCAGATTTTTTCAATTGATTGGTTTAATGTTACTTTCTATATTTCTAATTCATTAAATGAAGGAATTCAATTTGCCACAATACAAATATGGTGGAATGGGATTGATGTCACTACTGATATTAGAGATATCGGGGAGGGTTTCTATAATATATCTTTAAAACCAATAATAGTAAATCCTGGTGAAGAACCTATTTTACTGAATATGACTATATTAGCAGATGGTTATCAAGAAGGGTATCTTGAAATTTATATTGCTGTAGATCCAGATGTAATAGATAAAGAATCTGAATACAATGGAAAACCTTCTGAAATACTTCCAATAATCATAATTATTGCGTCAACAGCAGGAGGACTTGGGCTAGCAGGAATAGGGTTATTTAAATATCTGAAAAAAAGGAAAAAAACTAATGTAATGAGATACTCTGGAGATAATAGTTAAATCCTAAAAAAAACTGTTTTTAATCAAAATCTTTTTTTTAAATTTTTTGTACTCAAAAAATTCCATATGAGAAAACTATTTCACATCGAGATACAAATTATATGATCCTGTAGATAAATATAGTATGGAATTACATGGAATTAGATATTTTTGATCCCTTTTATAAGATATGAACAATTTTTTTTTTCATTATATTTTAAAATTTAGATAATTTTAAGCGAAACATAAATAAATGAGCAATGTTCTAATTTAGACGAACATAAATAATTATTAAGAAGTATTATTTTTTTTAATATGATTTATTGAAATAAAATAAATTATAGAAAAGAGAAATCAAGGCTTGTCGGAAAATTCTAGAATAGAAGATTTTGATATTGAAATTGAAAGACTCGAAAGTATTCAAATAGAAGATTCTGAACTTTTAATAATTGATAAAGTAATTCAAGAATTTGCTCCAGAAATCGCCTTTCTATATCAAATTAGGGAGGATGAGTCAGAAGAGCAGCAAATTAAAACAGGAAGGCTTCATGAAAATAGAATTTTAGGAATATTACTGAAATTTTATTTGGAAGGAAAAAAGAAGATTACTACTGGAGAGGTCGAAAAAGAATATAAAAAATACTTTAAAGAAATCGCTCGTTCAACCATTTCAACCTATTTGAATATGCTAAAAAAAGAATATACCCTATTTAAGGAAAGAGATGGTAGAATCGTTTATTATATTTTCTATGAGGATCCCCCAAAGGGGATAAAACCGTTCTGGTTTACTAGAATATTCTGTATTGTTCCCGCTTATTTTGAGAGAGCCTTGTACTTTGCTGATTTATATTTCACAGCGGAAAAATACGTTGATCAATATATTGCCAAATTTCACAGTGGAGATAAGAAAATTCTGATAAGAGATTTTAAATTTCTTATAGGATTAATTATTATAAGTATTTTTAAAAATAGAAGCTCTAAATGTGTTCTCTGTCAATTTAGCAAACCAGAAATGTATAGTAAACTTGAAGAATTGATGAGTGTGGCAATCAAAGATAGATCTGATGTGTTACCTGAAGAAATACAAGAACTTTTATTAAGAAATTATTCTGAGATACCTATGTTTGATGGAATTTACATTAAGGGAGATAATGCCGAGGACAATATAATAGAAAATATTTTAAAAATCGCTGTTGAGTATAAGAAAGATTTAGATTTTCAAATAATGGTATCTGATAGAAGGAAAGCTATTAGATTAAAGCAAAAAGAAGTATTAGAAAACCAAGATTCTTAACTTAAGCTATTCAAAGCAGTTTTGATCTATGCATCATTAAACGAGTTAACGCATCAAAAGTTTCTTCGACGTTCTCACCTGTTTTTGAACTACATTCTATGAATCCATCAACGCCTCTTGATTTTGCTATGTTAATACCTTCCTCACCAGCTACTTCCCTGTCATCTAAAAGATCAGCTTTACCACCAACAACTATAATTGGAAAAGTATCTTGTTCGTATTTAATCTCCTTTCGAACAACTAACAGCCAATCATCAATATGGGCTAATGATGAATAATTTGTCACGTCATACATAAAGAGAGCGCCATTTGCACCTCTAACATAAGTAGGTAATAAAAATCTAAACCTTTCTTCTCCCCCAAAATCCCAGATTTGAAGTTTTACTTTTTTTCCGTTAATATCCAAACTCTTTACTTCAAAATCTACGCCTATAGTCATTTTTGTATCTGACTTAAATAAATTAGTAAGAAATCTTTGAGTTAAGGTAGTCTTTCCACATCCCGCATCCCCAAAAATGACCACTTTATACGTGGCGTCATACATTCTTAATTACCTCAACCATATTGTTATTTTGATTAAACTACTATTCCTATTATTATCTCTAAATCAGATTTTTGGATATTTACGATTATTTTGTGAGTTTTTGATGATCAGTGTCTGTTATAAATGTTGTATAAATTAACTTTAATAATATTTTATAATAATATTAACCTATTTAATTTGGTTTCTATAATAAATTATTGATATTTAAATAAATAAATCTGGCTTAGCTCTTTTTACTAAATTTATTACTTTATCAATATAATTTAGATGATTTATTTGATATTGAAAGAAATGGATACTCTGGTTTCTCTATAAAATATTAATACTAGACTTTATTTTCAAAAATTATTGGTTTAAAGTAACATTTTTGAAGGAATTAGTATTATTATGAAAAGAGATCAGCAAATAACTAAAGATCTTGAAGAATATTGCAGTAAAATAGGAGTAGATGTTATAGGATTTGCCGATCCTGTATTATTTGAGCGTTATCCAGAAAATAATCGTCCTAATACATTTATAAATAATCCTAAAACAGTAATTGTTGTTGGTTTTCACTTATATGATATTATACTTGATGCTTGGAGCCATAAAGAAGGAGAAGGTGTATGGAGTTATCAGTTTGCAGATGCAGTGGTAGAACAATTTTGCCATAGAATTCGTCGGTATCTTTTAAAGAAAGGATTTAATAGTCGTGTTATTCCCTATAGCCCTGGTTTATTTTTAAAGGAAGCAGCAGCATTGGCAGGAATGGGACCCGTTGGGAAAAACAACTTATTGATTACAAATCGATTTGGTTCGCAGGTAAGGTTAAGAGCTTTGGTTACTACAGCCCCACTTATCTGTGGCGAACCCATTACTGAAAGTAAGTATTGTAAGGAATGTAGTATTTGTATAGAATCATGTCCAGCAAATGCGTTTTCAGATGGTAAATACAGTAAGGAGAGATGTTATCATTATTTGGATACTCATAAAAAGTATATTTCTGAGTATACTGTAATAGAGTGTAATGCTTGTATTGAATCTTGCCCAATTGGGAAAAATAAAAATGTTTAATTTTACCATTGATTTCTTCAGAGGAAAACGTCTAGAATGCTATCAATAACCTTAACGGTTTGGTCTGCTCTTCCAGACTTAGGAAAAACTCTATTAAGTAAATGAGTTTCTATTTCCATTATATCTAATCCTATCAAATCAATCTTTTTTGAATCTATTACATTCTTTATAGTTTTTGCAGCGTTCATTATAGTCAGTTCGTCGATTCCAATTGCATTTCTAAATCGAGTTGCAATAATCTCCTTTAAGGCTCCAACATCAGTGTCAAAGGATATATACATCTTAGATTTTTCAGTTTTTTCTAAAATGGTTGATAATTTTCTTATCATAGTTGATCTATCAGATTTTGGTATAAAATTTACACCTTTCTGCTCCATTCCATCATAAAATTCTACGAATTCTATGATTCTAAAGTCATCTAATGATCGAAATTTTATGTCTGGATAATCCTGGCAACCAAAAATTATTAAATTTTCTGGTATTATTACTTCTTCTTTCATTAAATAAAACAAAAAAGAAGCACACGTGTAAGTATCTACAATATCTAAGTTTTCGTTAAGGGCATTAATATGCTCTGATATCAATGGATTTGTCTCTTGAGGGTATTCATTCATATATTTTGCTATATTCAATGAGATACTAGCAGGTAATCCATCAAAATGCGCATCAAAAATAATGATTATTAAACCTTCAGGACCAAATTCACTAGATAATGCTTTTAAAATACCTCCAGTTAGAGAATGATCCACTCCAATCATTAAGGGAAAATCTGGTAATACATTATTTCTCACATAGGTATCTAGTTTCTCTGAATATTTTCTAATAAGCCCTTTACTGGTAAATTTTTGAAATTCTCGTTGATTTATTAAAGGTAAATCCTCGAGATTTGGTCTCGGAGTCAACCAAGATTCGATAGGAAATTTACCCATTTTAAGATACTTTTCTTTTGGTAATACATGACTAAATAAAAGTAATCCTTCATAGGGATCTAAAAATTTAGGGTTCATTATGCGATTTTGGGCTAATTGACTAAGATAATTTTGTTTAATTTGAAGACTGAGAGGGAAATCTGTTGCGTCTAGAGCTGCTCCAAATACTTTTATAGATTTTACCACTTTGTCAGATATCATATCAATTAAAGTCAAAATTCAATTAATCTATAAATAATATAAAGGATTTATTATAATTTATAAGGTCGATGAAAATGATAGATAACGAAATTATTATAGAATTAGCAGCAATTGTTGGAGAAAAGTACGTTTCGGATAAACCAGAAATGCAATTTTTATACCACTATGATTTCATAACAGCTGAACCAGAGGGGAAATGTGATATTGTGATAATGCCAAATACTGCAGAGGAAGTTCAGGAAATTATCAAAATTGCGAATGTAAATAAAATTCCTATTGTTCCATGGGTTTCTGGTATAAATTTTGGTTCTCTTGCCACACCCAGAAAAGGAGGAATCGTTGTTGATCTAAGACGGTTAAATCGAGTATTGGAAGTAAATGAGGATGATATGTATGCGGTGGTTGAAGGGGGAATAACATGGGCAGATTTGCAGGGTTACCTTGAAAAACATCATCCCAATCTAAGAGCAGGAATAACATGGTCACCTCCAGGTACAGGAGTAGTACCTTCATGTCTTTGTTATGGGATGTTTGACTTAGGTATGATTGGTGGATCTGGTGCTGAATTCCTAAATGGCTTAGAAGCGGTACTAGGATCAGGAGAACTTGTTAAAATAGGTTCTTGTAGCATCTCCAAACACTGGTATGGTAGGCAACCATTACCAGATTTAGCTGGATTATTTATAGGTTGGGAAGGTACAACCGGTATTGTAACCAAAGCTGCTATAAAATTATGGCCAAGATTACCTTTCAATGAGGTTTTTACAGGTGCCACGCTTAGAATGGATGATGGAATTCCTGTAATGCTTAAGCTTGCAAAAGCGGGCCTTGGAATTATTGATATTGTCGTAGTAAATCTAGGATGGAGCCAATCAGTCCAAAATTTAAATGAGAAAAATGTTCCCAAAGATGCAATAAAAGGAGGTATGCCTGATTTTGTATGTATTATTGCTACTCAAGCCTATACTGCTAAACAACATGAAGCTCAATGTGAAGCTATTAGAGAGATTTGTAAAGAAGGAAAAATACAACTTATGTCAAGAGAACAAGGAGTAGAGGCTATTGATACTCCTCCAACTCAGGTTTGGGGTTGCTGGAATTTCTCAAGAGGTGGTGGTGGTGAATGGATTGGTTCTTACTGTTCAACAGGAGATATAGTGAGGTATTATAATTTAGCAAGGGAAGTCTGTTTGAAACATAATAAACCTCCGCAATTTTATAGTAGAATAATGTTTGGTGGGCATTATTGTGTTGCACGTACAAATATAAATTTTAATAAAAATGATCCAAATGATATTGAAGAGGCACGGAATCTCTTAAAAGAAATTCATGAGGAAGTTCAACAAATTGATGGAGCAATAATGTATAAATCACCAAAATGGGCATATCAGTCACATAAAGAAAAAATCTTTCCTGCTACTGGTGAATTAATTGAAAAAATTAGAAAACTTCTTGATCCAAATAAGATAATGAATCCTGGACAAGGAAGAGGAGAAGATTAGAATGTCTAAAAGAAGGGTTAGATATTTGCCTGGAATAGGTATTTCTAAAATAACTTTGGCGCATGAAAATCAGAAACTTGAAAGGCATCAAGATTTAACTCATTATGAGGAGATATTTTTTCAATGCGGTAAATGTGGAACCTGCAGAACAGTTTATAAAGATGCTTTTTGGTCAAGAGTTTGTCCTTCTGGAGAATTTGGAAAATTTGAAGCATATTATCTTGGGGGAAAAAATCTATTGACTTGGGCTATATCCACAGATAAGCTTAAATGGAGTGAGGAATTAGCCAAAATTTTTTATCAATGTTCCGTTTGTATGGCATGCGTCCAGCAATGTCAGATACCAGAAATTCATACTTATGCTGGAGAATGGCTAATGGCTATGAGAGAAGAAGCTGTTAAAGCCGGGTATGGTCCTATGCCAGAACAAGCTAAATATACTGATCATATAATGACAGAAAAGAATCCGTATATGGAGAAAAATGAAAACCGATTGAATTGGTTACCATCACATATTAAGCAATCACCAAATGCGAAATTGGCATATTTTGTGGGATGTACAGCAAGTTATAGAGAACAAAACATTGCTATAGCCACGGCAGAAATTTTAAATGAATTAGATATCGAGTTTAAAATTTTGGATAAAGAAGGATGCTGTGGGTCTCCTGTTTATATGACAGGTCAGACTGAAAAAGCCGTTAAATTAGCTAAAATGAATGTAGAAAGCTTTAATGAAAGCGGAATTGAAAAAATTATTACTTCTTGCGCTGGATGTTATAGAACTTTAAAAGATACTTATCCTAATAAATTTAATTTAGATCATGGAATAGAAATTCAGCATTTACCCGAATTTATTCGCAAAGAATCAAAGAATAAAGAAAATATCTTTAAGAATCAGGTCCAGATGAAGATTACATATCATGATCCATGTCATTTAGGACGTCATATGGGTATGTACAACGCACCGAGGGATGTATTACAGAGTATACCAGGTATTGAATTAGTGGAAATGACAAGAAATAGACATAATGCATGGTGTTGTGGTTCGGGAGGTGGCGTCAGATCTGCTTTTAAAGAATTGTCTTCCTTTGCTGCCAAAGAACGAATAGAGGAAGCGATGGAAACTCAAGCAGAAGCCATTGTTTCATCTTGTCCCTTTTGTTTAAATCAGTTTAAATCTAACATTGAAAATAATGGTATTAAGACATACGATATCTCTGAATTAATCAGGAAAGCAATTTAATAAAATCCATAATCTTTTTTTCTTTTAATTTTAAAAATAGAGGTAACACATAATAAAATAAAATAAAAATTATTGAGAATTTAATTTTTCTTGAGCTATCAAGGCAGCGCCCAGAGCCCCAATTATTTGTGGATCAACTGGTAGCTTTTTAGCATTCACACCCATTCTTTTCTCAAGATAGGTAACAACTCCAATATTTTTTGCTACTCCTCCACTAATTGTTAATTCCTCTTCAAGACCGACTCTATAGACAAGAGACATGATCCTAGAAGCAATTGCATCATGTATCCCTGCAACTATATCAGATACTTCTACACCATCTGCCATTAGACTAACTACTTCTGTTTCTGCGAAAACACTGCATTGAGCTGTAATTTTGGCTTGATTTTTTGATTCTAGTGATATAGATCCTAAATCATCAAGGTCTAATTCTAGAGTTTTGGCCATAACTTCCAAAAATCTCCCTGTTCCTGCCGCACATTTGTCATTCATGGCAAAATCAAGGATTTTTCCCTTCTGATCTACTTTTATTACTTTGCAATCTTGCCCACCAACATCTATTATTGTTCTAATTGATGGATTGAAAGAGTGAGCACCTTTACCATGGCAAGTTAACTCAGATATTTCAAAATTCGCAAAAGGAATTTTTACTCTCCCATATCCTGTTCCAACAATAAACTCAATATCATCTAAGGTTAGATTCCCATTCTCAAGAGCCCTATTCATAGCATTTAGAGCTGTTATTTCCGGTTTTGGTGTTGTTGGGACGATACTATATGATAAAATTTTACCATCACTTAAGATTACGGCTTTACCAGTTAAAGAGCCAACATCACATCCAGCTACAATCATATTAAATAGTTCACCTTTACAAGACTACCTGAGTTAAAAAATCTGAAATCCTACTTTTTATTGTTTCTGAGGTAACTTCTCTTGAATCATATGGGTCACACCCAAAAATCAATGTAGGAATTCCCAGTTGTTCACGAACTGCTTCAGCAGCGATCCGAGTTATAAGGTATGCATGTTTACAAGCAAACTGCATAGGGATTATAACACAATCTATTTTATAATCTTTTACATAATTTAAGACAAAGTCTACATAATATTCTGCGGGTCCTCTGCAAGAACCAATCATGGAGAAATCTAAAGTTCCTGCTGCGAGACTTTCATAACATTTTTCTATTGTTGAGACATCATGAGGTAAAACTGGATAATATCCTAGTAAGTCCATGATTACCACTGATTGAAAAGTTTGTTCTATCCATGGTAAGAGTTGTTGATCGAAAAATACATGGGTATAGGGCCAAGCAATCCTTAACTTCTCTCCAGGAACTCCTGCAATACCCTTTTTAACATTCCTTGCTGCGGTATCACGAAGCCATTTGGTAACTTTTACAGCATCTTGAGTACCACCACTAGTTATCATTGTAAAAAAATTTCCAAAACCACTAACACTTGGTACCGGACAGGGAACATTTTTTAGAAGTTCATTGAATTCTAATACGTTTTTTCTTGCCTCATTAATCCAAATCATAGCCTGTTGTAATTTTTCAAGGTCAAGTTTTTGTTTAGTCTCTTTCTCCAACCAATTTATTAAATCTCTCGTTTGAGAAATCATATATTCTATTGTTTTTTCATCGTAAAATTCATTGGATTGTTCGTAAGCCCAGTATGGGATATCCATATTGAATGTTGGGATTCCTGTTAATTTTTGAAATACTTGATAGTTCATCGCAAGAGAGTTACATGGTGTAGATACGAAGAAAAGGAGATCAGGTATAGGTGCTGCTCCCTGCATATAAGATCCAATTAATGGTCTCTGTGCATTACAAAGAGTTGGATTATCTCCATACCCCATTTTACTGGTTAGATCAATATAAAATTCGTTGAGATGGGTAGGAGCCAATCCCACACTAAACATTTCTTGCATTAACGGAGTAATGTCCATTGCATGAAATATCGGAGGTTCACAATTGAAAGGATGCATAATAATGGGTTTTCCTTCCTTTCGAGCTCTAGGAATTTTTAGGAATACTTCAAATAATAATTCTGTAACTGGAGTAAGTTCTATGTCTTTATTTTGATTAACAAATCCCGTATACATTGTCTTCCAAAGAGTTAAATCTTTTCCCCAGCTACCTCTTCCAAGTTTTTTATATTTGTTAAATGTTTCTTCGTCCATCCTCCTCACCTCCCTTCTAATATTTCCATAAATGTTTGAACTCTGGTTTTCATGGCTCCAGCCCCACTTAACACATATTCTCTTTCCAATTCGAGAAAGGGGATACCTTCTTTCTCTAATTTATTACGTAGCATAAAAATCTCTGACCACCAGATTGCACAAAACTTTATTCTTTGAAAAATAACTCCATCTACATTAAATTCTTTTATAAGATCCATCATGAATTCTTCTCTCTTAGGTTGTCCGTCAGTCATACGCGGACATGAGATTTTTGATAAATAACGTTCTGTAAGCCCATCTATGGGATCTTTCGTCTCGTCAACTAAATCCCAAAAATATCTAGTTCCCAGACATAGAGAATCTGTCACGATTAATCCCCCTAGATCTTCAATCGTTTTCACATATTCTGGCTCATCAAGCATGCTTCCAATTAACATTATTCGTGCTTTATAGTCAGAAATACCTTCTTTTCCTTCACTTTCCTTAAGTTGTTGGGTTAAAAGTTCATTAAATTGTTCCCTTGGAATAGAAACACCTCCAGAAATAATAGTATTCATTTCAGTGCCAGAAATAGGCGGTTTGTCTCGTTTTCTGAGCATGTATAACTCTTTAAGAAGTGTCCGTGATTTATTGTAGATTTTGATAGCTTTAGCTAGTTTTTCATCAGAAATTGTAATGTCAAAATGCTTTTCTAAACTTTCTTTAAACTTAAGTATTTCATGTTTAAACCAATCTAGTGTCGTATTACTTACATAACCTGGAATCCCCATAATATAATGAAACGGAAACGGAGCTTTATATCTAATATTATCATAAAGACGTCTGATCTGATCACAGCTATTACAAGAAATAATCCCATCCAGGAAATTGTACTCGTTTCTATTTGCTAATTCAAGACAACATCGTGTAAAACTACATGCAGTTGGGGTCATATAAGCATCCCCCATTGGTGTATCAGTACAGTTTCTTGCCTTCATTCTAATTGGTAAAATATCAGCAGCATAGATAATTTCTTCCGGAATATATGAGCAAAAATATCCTAAAACCTTTTTACCCTCATCTTTCCAGTTATTTATCCAAGGATTCACAAGTGGAATGGTTTGGGTAAATTTTTCTATTACAGTCATAATTTAAGCTCTTATTTAATTATTAAATCCATTTAAGTTAAAATTCTTGGATTTTACTTAAATTTTTAATTTTTAATTATGCTGTTAAAATTTAAATAAGTATTGGTTTTTAAAAAATTCGTTAGGTGAATTTTTTAGGTTTCCTATTTAATTGTTAAATTTATAACATTTTGGTCTAAAATGGTTAATGATTATCTCCTTAAATTACAACTTGAGTAATAAAATCTGAAATTAATCCCTTAATCACTTCTGAAGTGACTTCTCTCGAATCATAGGAATCACAACCAAAAATTAAGGTAGGAATTCCTGTTTCTTCTTTTATTGCTTCTGATGATACTCTTGCTATGAAGGATACGTGTTTACAGGCAAAATGCATAGGCATAATAACACAATCGATTTTATATTCTTTAATGTAATTTATCAAATACCTTATATAATATTCAATAGGACCTCTACATTTGCCAACCATAGAAGCATCTAATGTTCCTATAGCTAAGCTTTTATAAGAATTTTCAACTGTTGAGGTATCGTGTGGAAGAACTTTATAATGCCCTAAAAGATCCATTATGACTACAGCATTAAAAGAATTCTCTATCCATGTTAATAGAGCTTGGTCAAAAAATATATGAGTATAAGGCCAGGCAATTCTAATCTTTTCATCAGGGATACCTCCAATACCCTCCTTAACATTGTTTGCTGCTAGATCTCGCATCCATTTAGTAGTTTTAACAGCATCCAATGTACCTCCACGAGTTACCATTGTTAAAAAATTACCAAAACCAGTTTGACTAGTTACTGGACAGGGAACCGATTTTAAAAGCTCATTAAATTCCAATACATAACCACGCGCTTGATTACACCATTCAATAATTTGTTGAAATTTATTTACATCAAATTTCAGTGCTGTTTTATTTTCCATCCACTCAATAAAATTTTTTGATTGGTCAATTATATAATCCAGAGTTTTTTCATCATAAAATTCGTGTTCTTGATTGTAAGCCCAATAGGGTATATCTATGTTAAATGAGGAAATCCCACTTAATTTTTGAAAAACTTGATAAGACATTGAAAGAGAGTTACATGGTGTTGATAGATAAAAAAGAAGGTCTGGCATAGGTGCTGCTCCCTGCATTAATAAGCTAATTATAGGTCTTTGAGCATTACAAATAGTGGGATTATCACCATACCCTATTTGATTTGCATAATCAATATAAGGTTGATTCATGTGAAAAGGAGCTAATCCTACGCTAATTATTTCTTGCATCAAAGGCGTTAAACCAATAGTAAAAAATATTTCCGGTTCATAATTAAAAGGATGCATAATGATTGGTGTTCCTTCTTTACGTGCCTTAGGGATATCCAAAAATATATTGAGAAGCATCTCGTTAAAAGGTGTTAACTCTTCACTTTTTACCCCATTTAAAAAAGCTGTATACATAGTTTTCCACATAACAAGATCTTTGCCCCAATTTCCTCTTCCAAGTTTTTTATATTTATTAAACAATTCCATATCCATTTATCTTTACCTCGATTCTAATTTTTCCATAGATGAAAATGGAAATCCTAATTTTTTTTCTTAACAATTTAGAATTATTTATTATTTATGGTTTTTAAGTTTAGAACAAAATGAACCTACATAAATGTAGTTTTTAGGTTAGGAAACTTCAATCGAAAATCAGATTTCAAAAAAGAAAAATTTCATATGAAATCTTAACAACCGTATTAAATATAATAAATTAACACGATATTACAACTGATTAATTAATTATAATTCCATTTATAATAGAAGTTCTACTCAAAACTTCAAATAGATTTTGAATTGATAATTTTTATATAATTAACTCACCTATACTTATAATTAAGGGTGATTATCAAAATGAATAATAACGAAGTAATATCTGAATTAGAAAATATTGTTGGAGAACAATTTGTGTCCGATAAACCCGAAGATTTATTTCTATATCATTATGATTTTGTTACTGCTGAGCCTGAAGGTAAATGTGATATCGTAATTATGCCAAACACGGCGGAAGAGGTACAAGATATTGTTAAATTCGCAAATAAGCATAAAATTCCCGTTATCCCATGGGTATCTGGTATAAATTTTGGTTCTACCGCAACTCCACTGAAAGGAGGAATTGTTGTTGATTTAAGACGTTTAAATCGAGTAATTGAAGTAAATGGAGATGATATGTATGCATTAATAGAAGGAGGTACCACATGGGCAGATTTACAAAGATATATCGAAAAATTTCATCCAAATCTTATGGTAGGTGTGACATTTTCACCTCCCGGAACGGGTGTTGTAGCATCTTGTTTGTGTTATGGCATGTTTAATTTAGGGATGCTTGGTGGCACAGGTGCGGAGTTTATAAATGGATTAGAAGTTGTGTTAGGGTCTGGTGAGTTAGTAAGGGTAGGATCGTGTAGTTTATCTGATTGCTGGTATGGTAGACAACCATTACCAGATTTAGCAGGATTATTTATTGGATGGGAGGGATCTACTGGAATTGTAACTAAAGCTGCCATAAAATTATGGCCTAAATTACCATTCCGAAAAACTTATACCCTTATGGGGAAGTCATTTGATATAGGCATTCCAGTATTGTTGAAGCTCTCTAAAGCAGGATTAGGAATATGTGATATATTTGTATTCAATTATGGTTGGGTTCAAGCTGGTGTTGGTGCTTATGAAAAAAAAGTTCCACTGGATCCATTAGAAGCTAATTTACCAGATTTTATCGGAGCTGTCACCACGCAAGCTTATACCGAAAAACAACATAAGGCTCAATGTGAAGCAATTGAAAAAATATACAAAGAAGGGGGTATAATGGAACTTCCTGGTGGAGCAGATGCCTATAATCTCGAACTCCCTATACAGGCTTGGGGAGCTTGGAATTTTTCTAGAGGGGGCGGTGGTCAATGGATTGGGAGCTATTGTTCAACGCGAGATATTGTGAAGTATTATGAACTAGCCCGTAAAATTTCTCTAAAACACGGACATACACCTCAATTTTATTCTAGATTATTATTTGGAGGTCATTATTGCGTTGCTCGTGCTAATATTAATTTCAACAAATATGATACTAAAGAAATCGAATCAGCTCGAGAAATTTTGAAAGAAATTCATGAAGAAGTTTCCTCTATAGATGGAGTTGTAATGTACAAAGCCCCCAAATGGGCTCACAAAGTTTATGAAGAGAAGACCATCCCTGCTACAAAAGAATTAATAAAAAAAGTCAAGAATCTCTTAGATCCTAATAAAATAATGAATCCTGGACATGGTTGGGGTGATTAATATGGGAAAAAAAGTTAAATATGTTAAAGGAATGGGTGTTATACAAATAGATACCAGACAAGAGATTCACAAGATAGATAGACACCAAAGCCTAGATCATTATAAAGACATAATATACCAATGTGGGAAATGTGGTACTTGTAGAACTGTATATCAGGATGCTGATTGGGCAACAGTTTGTCCATCTGGAGAATTTGGAAAGTTTGAATCATATTATCTTGGAGGCAAAAACCTGTTAACTTGGGGAATTACATCAGGTAAGCTCAAATGGACGGAACATCTAGCTAGTATATTTTATCAATGTTCTGTTTGTATGGCATGCGTACAGCAGTGTCAAGTACCAGAAATTCATACATACGCAGGAGAATGGTTAATGGCCATGAGAGAAGAAGCTGTTAAACAAGGCTATGGCCCAATGCCAGAACAAAAAGTTTATTCAGAGCATATTATGAAAGAAAAAAATCCATATTTGGAAAAACATGCAGATAGATTAAACTGGTTGCCATCTTATATTAAACAAACACCCGATGCCAAATTAGCATATTTTGTCGGTTGTACATCTAGTTATAGAGAACAGAATGTTGCAACCGCCACTGCGGAAATACTCAATTCCTTACAGGTTGATTTCAGAATTCTTACAAATGAAAGCTGTTGTGGATCCCCCGTTTTTATGACTGGTCAATTGGAAAAAGCAAAAATCTTAGCGGAAACAAATGTAAATAATTTTAAAGATAATGGAATAGAAAAGATTATAACATCTTGCGCTGGATGTTACAGAACTTGGAAAGATATTTACCCAAATAAATTTGGTCTTAAACATGGAATTGAAGTTGAACATCTGCCTGAGTTTTTATTGGGTAAATTAAATGATGGAGAGTTGAATTTTTCCAAAGAATTTAACATGAAAATTACTTATCACGATCCTTGCCATATCGGTCGTCACATGGGTATTTATGAATCACCAAGAGAAGTACTACAAAAAATTCCTGGTCTTAAATTATTAGAAATGACCCGAAATAGAGAAAATGCTTGGTGCTGCGGTTCTGGAGGTGGTGTAAGATCAGCATTCAAAGATTTATCCGCTTTTGCCGCAAATGAACGTATAGATGAAGCAAAAGAGACATCTGCCAAAGCAATTGTTTCATGTTGTCCTTTCTGTCTAAATCAGTTTAAAAATAATATTAATGACAATGAAATTCAAGCTTTAGATCTCTCTGAAATTGTAAAAAAAGCAATTTAATAACAATAATTTTTTATTTTTTTCATTTAAAGCGATTTTTTAAAAAATTTAAAGATTAGTAATGATTATGGTGAAAAATATATTATCAATTGTTCCCTACAGTTATAAAGCCTACATTGATCTCTCCTATGAACATATCATTGAGGTAGGTATAGAATATGTGGAACTACCTATCCCATTGGAAGAGATCCATCGAAAATCGATTCTGAAATTACTTGAAGATGTTGGTCTAAAGATATCTTCGCTCTATCTGCCCTTTAATGTTAGAAATAAGAAAATAAAGGATGATTTCACTAATGCATGTTTATTAGCGACAGAAATGGATGTGAAGATATTTATTGCTAGTGTAAACTCCAAGAAACAGATTTTCTCGAAAATCTATTCTCTCATGAAAGAAATTGGTGATATCGCGAAGGATCATGGTTTGATATTATGTATGGAAGGACACCCTGACTTGATAACCAATGGAAATGTTGGTCGAGAAACAATGAAGAATATTGATCATCCTAATATAAGAGTGAATTGGGATACTGGAAATATTTATTATTATAATGAACAGATTGATGGAAAACCGATTGATTGTATAAAAGAAATGAAAAAAATTGCACCTTGGTTAGGGTGCGTTCATTTAAAAGACACTAACGGCAAACCAAACGAGTGGCATTTCCCTGCTCTCGGGAAAGGTATTGTAGATTTTAAGAAAGTGTTTGAAGTTGCAAATAAAGCAGGGATATATGGTCCTTTTACTATGGAACTAGAAGGCATTTATGGAGAAACATTGGATTTTGAAGGATACAAGAAGCGTGTTGAGGATTCTTTTGCTTACCTAAAATCGTTAGGTGTTTTAGACTGAACCTAAAAAGTAAATCTCTAAAAGAAAGAAATATAAAAGTTATATTTTAACTGAAACGGTAACAGCCGCATTACAAACAATTATTTGATCCGAGGTATCACCTAATTCCCTAATCATAACTCCTTCAGTAAGTAATCCTCCTTTCACAACTTCAATTGACTTTTCCCCAAAAGGAATAGCTTCTAAAACTTTCTTCTCATCAATTTTATCCGGATATGGTGCTCCAATCTTCACATGAACCACCATACGGTTAATATCTTTTGGTTCTCTGAAATTACATATTTCAGAAAGACCACATAAACAATTATTTGAAATTGCATTTTTAATAGCTTTAATTGCGGCATTAGTGCAATCTTTGTTATGTCCGTGCTGGTCAACTCCCGCACCTATCTGATTTATAAATCTAGCTTCGACCATAATGATAGTTATTAATGTAAATTCCTTTTTATATTCCTTACTACCTTTTTCCAATGAAACAAATATTCCATTTTGGTAAAAATATTTATAAACTAATACAGCAAACTATGAATAATTCTAATAAATTTAAGATATTAATTTAATTCGAATTAATATTAGGTGTGAAATCAAATGAATGATTCAAGAGAACCTATGGATGAGGAAAGAGCATTGGAACGTGCAAATTTATGGGACACGAACAAAATCCCATTAGCTTTTGACCAACAAAAAATGATAAAATGGTATACTCAAGAAAGAGGGGGAGCAAAGGGGACAGCAGATGTTTTTTATCTTATGTTTGGTATAACATATAACTGTCAACTGAAATGTCCTCATTGCTGTGTAGGCAATTATGAAAATGAACCACCCAGGGAACTAACAACTGATGAGATCAAAGATGTATTGGATCAATCTGCTAAAGCTTTTGTAGTTAACTTCTTCGGTGGGGAACCTACTTTGAGGACAGATTTAATGGATTTAATAAAATATGCTTCAGAGAGATCAGTTTATGTATTTTGTGATACGAATGGATTAAAAATCACAAAAGATTATGCGAAGCAATTAAAGGAAAATGGTTTAGAAATGCTTTACGTTAGCATTGATAGCGCTATTCCAGAGAAGCACGATGAATTGCGAGGAATGAAAGGATTGTTTAATAAAGCAATTCAAGGAATAAAAAACGCTCTTGATGTAGGATTAAAGAGTTGTCTTTCAACTTATGTTACTAAAGAAACTCTAGCTAATGGTGAGTTTGAGGATGTGATCAAACTTGGAAGAGATATGGGGGCAAGTGGGGTAAGGTATTTATTACCTACCGCAACGGGAAGGTGGTTATATAATCCTGAAGTAAAATTGACACTTGAAGAAGAGAAAAAAGTTAGGCAAATTGCAGATTATCCTTTTGTTTGCAGAGACTTCTATTTTCAAACGCAAAATTCAAGTCAATGTGGAGGAATGTCCGGTCATGCGTATTTTTATATTTCACCTTATGGAGATGTTATGCCTTGCTGTTTTATGCCAATTACTTTTGGAAATGTTAGAGAAGAACCACTTAAGATTCTTTTAGATAGAATGTGGGGTCATTCAATGTTTTCAGAAGACTGGGTAGATAGGGAATGCCCAATGTTAAATGAAGAATTTAGAAAAAAATATATTGATACAATTTCTCCTGGTACAAAATTACCTTATAGAATATGCTAATAAGAGTTATTTTTCTTTTTTTTTTTATTTGAGTGAATTTTTTTTTACACAAATTTTTTTTTTCTTAATAAAATATTAAGGTTAAAGCATCGAATTGATTAGGTTTCAAATTATGTATGAAATAGATGAAGGTATATATCAGAGATTTCATGAAAAAAATAATATAATATATAGACGATTATGGGATAGATCTCTTCGTACATTTGGTAAAATGTTCGAAGTTAATATAGAATCTCATATAAATTCCCATAAAGAGGGTTATTCTAGAATTGATTTTGCTCTTGTTGCTGCTGGATGGACTGTTTATGAGAAATTTCCATATGCATTCACTTGGGAGAGAAAAAATTTGATGGATCTAGGTTATGGAATAAATTGGATGAAAACCAAATATCCTATTCAAGATATTAAAGATTTTTCAGAGCAGTTGAAAAAAGCAGCTAAATTTTATGGTGCCTCATTGGTTGGGATCGCAGATGTTAATGAAAAGTGGATTTATAAAGATGGCTTTATGAGACCATCCTCAATGAGTGAAGCAGATTCTAAAAAAAAGGTAAGGGGTGGTGATACTTCAGGATCTATATTAGAGACACCAATCAATTTACCAGAAGGGATCAACAAAGTTATCGTTATGGCAATTGAAATGGATGAAGGTGCAATTTCGACAGCACCAGCACAACCAGCGGCAGCAGGAACAGCAGTAGCTTATTCAAAGATGGCTTTTATAATATCTTGTTTAGGAGAATTTATTAGAAATTTAGGATATAGAGCCATTCAATGTGGTAATGACACAGCATTAAGTATACCATTTGCTATTGATGCAGGACTTGGAGCAGTTGGCAGGTTAGGACTCCTAATCACACCTGATTTTGGACCACGAGTAAGGATCTGTAAAGTATTTACAGATTTACCGCTGGTTTCAGATAAACCAAATATGAAATTTATAAATAAAGTAGCAAAATATTGCGCAAATTGTCTTAAATGTGCCGAAGCTTGTGAAACCGAAGCAATATCAAAAGACAAAGAACCTAGTTTTAGTGGTGTAAATATTTCTAATAATCCAGGTGTAAAGAAATACTACGTTAATGCTGAGAAGTGTTTTGAATTTTGGATTGAAAATAGTAGCGATTGTGGTAATTGTATCGCTGTTTGCCCGTTCTCTAAAATTAAAAAAATTAAAACTCCTTCTGAATTTTGGCGAAATAAAGAGAAAAAGTAGATAGGTATAATAAATGTAGGAAATCTTCAGAATTGGTATTTTCCTTCTAAGATTTCCTGATAAATTTCCTTTGTTAAGGGAATATATTCAGAGTTATAAGGTAAAAGAACAAACACAGAATCATTTATCACATTAATATTATATCCCTCCTTTTTTAGGGCTCCCTTCTTAATTTTATGAGTAGCAGTAAAACTGAATTCTTTTATGAATCGAATAAACTTTGGAACTGCGTAATTTGGTAAATATTTTTTAATAAAGTTTAAAAATCCTTTTAAATCGAATTCTTCATCAGTTTTTTTTTGTATTGATACCATACCAGCACGACCTTCGGTATGGGGAATAAGAACCCCGTAAACACAACATATATTAATTTGCTCAAAACTGTTTATCACTGATTCAACCTCCTCGGTAGATACATTTTCACCTTTCCATCTAAAAGTATCGCCTAAACGATCAACAAATTGGACATGTCCATAACCTATATCTCTTAGTAGATCCCCTGTATTAATATACATATCACCTTTTCTAAGGACATCACGAAACACTTTTTTTTCCGTAGCTTCTTTGTCTTTATACATATAAAAATTATCAGGATCAATAATTTGTCCTAATAATAATCCAACTTCACCTGTTTTTACCTTTTTCATCCTACCTCTCTCATTTCTAAATGGTTTATCTACTTCAACATCATATTTCACTATTGCATAAGGTGTTAAACATATTCCACAGGTTTTATCTAAATTATGTACATTAGCAAAATTTGGGACAAAGTCTTCTGTGGCACCATAAAACTCTCTAACTTCTTTGATATTAAATCTTTTCTTGAAATCTTCCCAGATATCAAGTCTAAGTCCATTCCCAACTATTTTCACAATAGGATTGTCTGCATCATTCGGTTTTGGTGGTAGATTATACAAATACCTGCATATTTCTCCTACGTAGTTAAAACATGTAGCATTAAATTTTCTTGTTTCATCCCAAAATTTACTAGCACTGAATTTCCGAGCGATTGCCATAGCTGACCCTCTATAAAGTGCAGCAGCAAACGCTACTTTAATCCCATGACTATGGAATAATGGAGTTGTGATATAAATTATATCATCAGTTTCCATTCCAACGACCATAGCGCCCCACCATGCCATGGCAGTCAAAATTGAACGATTTTTCAAAATTGCTGCTTTTGGAAGTCCTGTAGTACCTGATGTAAAAATATATACAAATGGATCATTCATTATAATCTCTTTAGTTGTAGGTGGATTACTAATATCAGATTCTTTAATTTGTTCTTTAATATTGATATATCCTTCAGGTGTTTCTATTTCTCCTTTATCAGGTAAAAAAAAGAGCTTTTCTTTTTGCTTATCGGTTAAGTCTAATTTTGGCTTAATATCTTCAAAAGCTTGAAAAAGTTCTTCCCCAATTATATATACTTTCCCAGGTGTATGCGTCATACTATGAATAAGTGGTTGTTCCCGCAGGTTTATGTTTATTAATGAAGAAACCACTCCTAATTTACCCAACGCAAGAACTAGAAACATATATTCTGAACGATTTTCGACGAAAACAACTGCTACCTCCCCTCTTTTGAGACCTAGTTTAAGGAAATAATTTGCATACCGATTAATCATTTCATTAAACTCTTTATGAGTATATCTTTCCTCTTCATATAATAGTGCTAACTTATCAGGGTATTCTACTGCGTGTTCTTCTATTCGAAGTCCTATAGAATACTTTGAATCAGGTGTAAGTTGAGCCATCCATGCCGCATCTTTCAGTATGATAGGTGTCTTTTTATTCCAAGAGGGTAATATTATGCTTTTATATACTTCTTGGGATATTATATATGGTTGGGTTTGTTCCCTGTTTTGATTTGTTTTTTCAGAATTAGATTTTAGATCATTCATTGATTCTGCAAGGTTTCAAAAAAATATAACACTTTTGAATACTATTCACAAAATAGTCAAACTTTGATGAAAAAATAGAAGTGAATACAATTTGAATCTCTTCTTAAAACAAATAAATATTATTTATAAAATTAATAGTATTTTAATCTTGTTTTACGGATACACAAAAAATCATAAGGAAATCATTTAATTTCTCTTAATTTAATAATATATTATTAGGAATAAGAAGAAAATCGAAAATTTTTAAATTCACCAGTTTTTTTAACTATTATTAGGACATGTTAGAGGATATAA
>JBHLOJ010000040.1:14311-26017 GCA_048940605.1 Promethearchaeota archaeon | reverse complement strand
TTTTCCATTAAAGGAGTTTTTTTTATAGATGGAGTTTTAGGCATATGAAACCTGCTCTTCTTTATTTTGAATTTATCATTTAATAACGCCTATTTGATTATTAAGGTGTATTTTATCTTTATTATATCATAGTGTGAAAATAAACTTTTCCAGATTATCATTCTATTACGGATATGTGAATTTAATAATTTGTTTAAAAGTTAGGGTTCTATTTCAGTATAATATTGTAAAATCTAAGTGAAATCATTACAGAAACAAAAAATTGAGAAGATTTACTGTTTATTTTAGAAGTTTTTAATCCTCTTTTTTCTTTAAAAAATCTAAAATTCGAAGGTAGATATCTCTTTCAGCATCCTTTTTATTTCCAAAATTTTTTGAAATTAGATTTTTAGGGAGTTTAACTAATTTTTTTTTAGTAATTCTATTTAGAATTTGTGGATTTTTTGCGATCCACTTCGGTTCATGTTCATACCCACTTTTTTTATAATCAAGTTTGATTATTATACTAGTTTTGAATTTTCCCTGTAAGAACTCTAATAGTGTATTTTTCTCATCGATAATCGAATTCTCAATTATTAGTTCCAAATCTTCATAGAAAGGATTAATCATTTTTTCTTCAACTAAATTAAAATCATAGTTAGAGTCGAAAAAAATAGCCCCACATATCGCTTCAAATACATCAGCTAAAATCCTTGTTCCCTTAACTGGTTGTTTCTCTGTTTTAAATATAAACTCATGTAAATTCATTTTATTAGCAACTCTTCTTAATGCTTTATCGCTTTCCAAGGAAGCTTTAATTTTTGTGATATTCCCAGGATCTTTTATTCCTTGATGATACAATTTTAATATAAAAACAATTTTAATAACGGCATCTCCTAAAGTTTCTAAAAATTGATAATCTGGTTTCCCTAATTCATTTCCTAACCTAGGAGTAGTTAAAGCTTCAGCTAAAAGTTGTTCATTGTTAAAATTATAACTAATACATTCTTGGAATTTTCTTATTTTTTCTTTCATATTATCGAGCATTTCTATTTAACAATTATTTTCAGTTAAATTTAAAAATTTAGAGAAAACTTAATTTATATATGGAAAGAGGAAATAAGGATGAAATTCTCAATATGATAGAACAAATTGAGAAAAAAAAAATTGAAATGGATGAATCTCTCTCAAAATTATCAATTTTATCTAGAAATGAGACCCTTAAGAAAATAATGAATAATATCATTAAAACAAATAGTATTTTAAGAGAAATAGAGAAGTCTAAAGGAGAACATCAACACATAGAAGTAAAAGAACTAGCAAATACGTTGCAGAATTTAGTTGAAAATTATATTTCTAAAATTCAAGAAGCTCCTACAAAAAAAATCATTTACTTAAGAGAGTTCCTGGAAAATTTTCCATCAATATCTCATAGTGATAAGGATGTGATCATAAATTCATTGAAAGATGAGAAAAATGAAGATAAATTGAGAGAAAAAATGAGTTCCTTAGTTAATATCTTCTTATAATTTCATTAATTTTTAATGATTAATCTACAAACTAAATAAATCAAGCAATACAAGTATATGTTTTATACCCCTTATTTTTAACCTAAAAGTAATAATTTTCCATATAACTTTTCCTACTGAGATATCATCACCTTCAAGCAGCTCTAGAAAAACCGAAGTTTTTGATTGTAATAAACCATCCCAACCGACAATCTTCTTTTTTAAATTCTTTTTAGGTCTATTTTTAATTCCTTCTACATAAATAATACCCTTATCTATAATGAGTACTGCTGCATATTTCCCATCTTTTGCATTTAATAGCACTTTTAATTCAGTTTCTTTAAATTTTTCCTTAAATTTTTCATTCTCATTTAGAGGTACAACCAATTTAGATACAATCCCCGCAAAACCACGGGGTTTCTTCTTTTTTTCTTCAGTCATTGTAAACAATTTTTCCCTTGATATAATTCCAACTAATTAATATATCCCCAATTAGCAATGTAAAAATTAATATCTTAAGTGTAAGAAATATTAATACATCTATAAAGAATACGATTTTTTATTAATTTAATGAAGAATAAGTGACCTAATCTTAGAACTTTTAAGAAAGCCTTGATTAGTATGCATCACCATCTGCTCCTGAAAATAAATCTTCATAAGCTTTTCGATCGTCGTTAGAAATTCTTTCTCCTCTCAATCCTTCTTTTATTATTATCGGTGCAGATTCTTTTTCATCATGGCGTATTTTCTTTTGAATTTTATATTCTTTTTGATCCTTACCTAAATCAAATTCTTCTTCACAGGCTTTACAATATAGTTTTCCATTTTTTGGGATAAGCATGTTTCCACAGTTATCACAGAACTTAATTTCTAGCTTCACCTTATATAATGCTTTCTCTTTTTTTTTAACCTATTAAACTTTTCTATTTACTACGCTAATTTATGGTTTATTTTTTTTTAACAGAATTAAAAAAATAAATACCACTTATAAATTTATCTTTTCGTTGATTATATGTGTTGACGTTTCAAATTAATTTCATATAAGTCTTAACATTTTATACTAATAAATCTTCAGTTTAATTTATTAATTTATTATTAAGATAGTGGTTTCTCGAAACTTTCCTACACCATTACATCACTAAGAAATTAATGAAAAAATGATTTTGATTCTACTAAAAAATTTTCAAATTTTTGCCTAGTTAAATAGATGAAGAATTAATAAAACATTTTTGTTAAAGAAATATATAAAAAAGCGATTTATCATTTATCCTTATTAAATATACTAGGAAAAGGGGATAATTATAATTCAGACTAACACTATAAAAAGACCAATAATAATTGCCCATAGAGGAGCAAGTAATATCGCCCCCGAAAATTCTTTGAAAGCATTTCAAAAAGCTATTGATTTAAAAGCAGATTATATCGAGTTTGACGTTCGTCAAACTAGAGACGGAGAAATCGTCATTATTCATGATAGACATACCTCTAGGACAACGGGACAGTCTGGTAAAGTAAAAAACTTTAACCTTAGCGAGTTAAAAAAACTTGATTGTGGTGAGGGTGAATCTATTCCAACATTGCAAGAACTAGTTAATTTAGCAAAAGGTAAAATTAATTTAAATTGCGAGATAAAGGTAAGAGGAATTGCTGAAAAAGTTGTAAAAATTCTGAATGATTCAGATTTTATAGATAAAACAATAATCAGTTCTTTTAAGCATGACATTTTAATAAAAATCCATAAATTAGAATCACAGATCAAATTAGCTTCATTAGAACCAACTCGAATTAAATGGGTTAAAGGCTGGTTATCAAGAAAATCATTACTTAATGTGGCAATTAAAAATCATTTTTATGCGGTTAAGCCCTTTTATAGATTGGTAAATCAGAACTTAATTGCTAAAACGCATAAAAATAATATTAAAATTATTCCATGGACAGTCGACTCTGAATCAGAGATTAAAAGATTAATAAATCTAGGTATTGATGGAATTATTACTAATGAAATTCAAAAAGTTAAAAATGTTTTGAATGAAATAAATTAACGTAATTTGATTGAAAAAAGAAATCTCTAATTAAATTACTTTAGTAAAGCGTTGTAGTCATTTCTTTTTAACAAATACCTTAAAATATTTTAGATATTATTGATTATTTTATATAATTTTCATTTGAGAACAGTTTGTATTTCTATCATGTCTGATATATATGAATTAAAGAATATTGATTTTGAACGATTATTTTTTCCAAGAGCAATGGGAATTATAGGCGCATCACCCGATTACAGGGGAGGAACATTTTTTCTTAGATGTATGAGAGGAAAGTTTAAAGGACCGATATATTTATTTAATCCTAAATTTGCTGGTCAAGAAATATTAGGATATAAAGTTTATAGTTCAATCTTAGAGATTGAAGAACCCATAGACTATGTAATCTTAGCTATACCTGCGAGATTATGTCCAAAAGTAATGGAAGAGATTGGTAAACAAGAAGTTCCCTTTGTGACTGTTTTTGCATCAGGATTTCGTGAAATTGGTAAAGAATATCTCGAACAGGAACTCTTGAGTGTCGCTAAACGATATAACGTAAGAATCATAGGCCCAAATTGTTTAGGAGTTTATAATCCAAAGGCAGGTCTTCATTTCGCTTTCTCACAATCTAGGAAATCAGGCAACTTTTCTGGAGTCTTTCAATCAGGCGGAATCGCTCAAAATATGTCTCAATTGGCTGTTTCATACGGTTTATACACTTCCAAATTCATATCCATTGGAAATGCTTTAGATTTATCACCAGTAGAATTCTTAGAATACTTTAATACTGATGAATATACAAAAATCATAGGATTATACATTGAAAATTTAAGATCCATAAAACAGGGAAGACAGTTTATGAACGCGGTAAAAGGATGTAACTTAAATAGAAAACCTGTTATACTTTGGAGAGCAGGATATGGTGAAGCAACAAAAAAAGCAATATTATCTCATACTGGCGGACTTGCAGGAAATAATGAAATGTGGGATGCTGTAGGAAGACAAACAGGTTGTAGCATAGTAAATAATTCTAATGAATTGGCAGCATTAGCTTCCGCTTTTAATTTAACTCACTTACCGAATACACGAAACGTAGGAGTTATTGGAATTGGTGGGGGATCAACTATAGAAGCGATTGATATTCTTGAAAAAAATAATTTAACTATCCCAAGTTTAACTGAGAAAACTATAAGTAAAATGAAGAGGTTTATACCAGATGTTAATACTAATATTACAAATCCACTTGACTTAGGTGGCTCAGGTATTCAACCAAATATATACTACCGTACGATAATGGCTTTAGAAAAAGATCCGAATATTTCCTCAATTGTTTTCATCAAAGATCCTGAAAGATTTGGTAATTTTCAGGATTTGATGAAAGAAATCTTACATTATAATCAGGGATTTGAAGGAGGCAAAATGATGGATTTAAATAGAGAATTTATTAGATACATTTCAAAAGCTAAGAGTGTAAGTACTAAGCCAATGTATTGTGTTATGCTTAAGATTAATGAAGGCTTTGAAGAATATAAGAGTAGATATAAATTTAAGTTAAAATTGTTGAATCGTAATGTTCCTGTTTTTGAAAATTTGGATTTAGCAGGAAAAATATTAGATAAAGTGAATAGTTATAGAGAATTCTTACAAAACCATGGAAAATATCCTAAAAATATTGTTTAATCTTTGTGTTGAATATCTATAGGGCGTCCGGGACTCCCTTGATAATAATAATTACCGGATTTACCTCTCCAATTTTTGTGTAAAACAGTATTTGGATAAATTACATTATTATTCTCTGTAACTGCATTTGGACCTACGATATCACCTGGATATATAGTAGTATTTTTTCCTAATTTGATTTCCATCATAGTGATTTTACCAAAAATAGTATTAACCGCATGACTTGATAATCCACTTGAGGGATATATGAATACATTATTACCAATATCAGTAAATTCTAATCCTACATAACTATCACAATAAATTACATTTTGTCCTATTGTATTATGACCTATCCTCCGAAGTGTCCGGTTGACAAGCCAGGGAAATGGAGATTTCGAAGTTAACCACATTGGATATTTGATAATAAACCCTCGTTTATGATAATATTTCATTAATTTTCCTTCAGGACTGTTAATATCATCAAGAATTCGTGCAAAAACACCCTGTTGTGGTGGAGATTTTTTGTTCCAACATCGAGTCCAAAGAGCTGTAAATTCTATTAATAATATTAAATAAGTATAATACAATAAAAAGAGAAATGATGGCAAAATAAGAAAGTGGATAAGAGGATCAATTGAAAATAAGTTAATAAAGCAATATTCGAACACTAAAAAAAGCCCTAAACAAATATAGAGAGGAACGAGAAAGCTAATGAAATTGATTTTAAAAAAGTCAAAAGCTGGAAGCTCTACCGTTTTTTCTTCAACCTTTGATCCGTTTAATTTACCCTCTTCGATTTTTTTCATATTATATTAATTAGTAAGGATCTTTAAAAAAATTATTATGTAAAGTATTGAGTTTAAAAGAAAAAATAAGGTGCTATAAACGAGTTTATAACTCTATAGTCTTTTCCAATTCTTTAAATTGTTCTTTTTGCATTAATGGAACAATATTTTTAAAAGTCATAATAAAAGCTCCTAATGCCAGCATCGCCATAATAAATCCATATAAATAAGGCTCAAAATTTTCTAATAAGAATGTGCTTAGAATAGGACCTATAATTTGACCGAGACTATCTAATGTCGTAGTATAACCATTAATCTTTCCCACTTCCTTTGGTGTAACGGTTTGAGTCACGTTACTTATTAAAATTCCTCTTGAACAGGAAACACCATAACTCACAATAACCATTAGAAGTACAAAAATCCAAATTTCTGGATAATATGTGCCAAATATTCCTATAAAAAAGAATGTTACTACTAAAACAAGCAAACCCATAAACTTCATTTTCTTTTCTCCCAATTTTCTCATTGTTGGTTTAAACAAGGTAAATCGTACAATGGCTCTTGATACACCTGAAATTGTTAAAAGTATACTTACTCCTATTGTTTTAAGTCCTAATATTAGACCGATAAAAATAGCGAGAGTTGAAACATACATTATAAAAGAAAATGAATGGAGGGCATATTGTGTTAACAAATATAGCGCTTCCTTGTTTTCCCAAAGATTAATTTTTAATTTAACATGTTTTTCTATTTTTTCCCTTACGGATTTTGGCCATGATTCTTTTATGAAAAAGAAGGTCGTTATAATTGTTAAAAACGAAAATCCTGCTGCAACTAAACCTGGAAGCGCCATAGGATAATTTGGGCCAAAAATTCGAAATACAGATAAAAATCCACCTAATCCTGGAGCAACGAGTCCAGCTATAGTCATTACTACGCCTACATTCGTCATCTGGAGAGCTCGATCCTTTGGGGGGACTCTATCAGTAATTATTGCTTTTGTAAGAGGAAAATTACCCCCAAAAATACCATCTACAATACGTGCAATGAAAAACATCATAAGCGTACTTGAAAAAGCTAGAATTAAAAATGCTGTACATGTACCTGCTTCAGCTATTAATAGCATCGGTCTTCTCCCATATTTATCACTTAACTTACCCCACATAGGTGCAGAAAAAAGTGAAAACATAGCATTAGTCGCTAGTAATATACCTATTACGAAAGGGGTTGTGTTAAAGAACTCAATTAATGCAGGCAAATATGGTATAATTATATAAAAACCTAAAACATCAATGAGTAAACCAATCCATAAAGGACTTAATTCGCGATATTTTGTTTTGGTAGGTTGTTCTTTTCTATGTGATTGATTAGTTGATTTTTGATTCATAGTTCGAAAAACAATATCAATAAATTAGATCGTAAAATTAAATCTCATTATTAAAATTACCATTTTTAACTTCAAAACCTTAAACTTATCTAGAGCTTTTTACCCCTAAAAAAAATTGAGATTCAAATTATTTACTTTTTTAAGAATTCTATTATCATTTGATTTATCTCTGGAGCTCTAGAGAGCGGCGAATCATGACCTGCTTTATCAATAACTTTTAATGTACTATCTGGAATTTTTTCATGCATTTCTTCCATAACGGATTGTGGCATAACCCTATCATGGGTAGCTGTTATCAACAAAGTCTTGTTCTTTATTTCATTTAGTCTGTTAAATGTATGATGTGTTGCCACAGCCTCCGCTTGCATTATGATGTCTTTTTCAGTTGGAGGATCGGTGACATTATTTTGAATTAAATCATCAACTGACCATAAACCATACCATTTCTTATTAGGCTCAAGTTCCATTTGTTTTCGAAATTTAATATGATAACCTGTTCGAATTGATTGCCAAAATGCCTTATTAGGATCTTCTTTCATTAATTTAAGACTATCCAATCTCATATTTTTATACAATTCAGCCCCAGATTCATCAGGAGTTCCATAATTCGTGTTAATCAAAACCATTTTATTTACACGATGAGGGTATTTCAAAACCATGTTTTGAACAATCATTCCGCCCAAACTCCAACCAATTATATGGGTTTTCTCAATTTTTAGAAAATCCAATAATCCGTTTATATCATCCGCGAAAACTTCCATAGTGTAAGGTGTATCTGGTCTATCAGATTTTCCTGCACCCCTGTTATCAAATCTTATTACTTTAAAATGTTCTGCTAAAGGTTGAGTCTGAGCTATCCAAGATTCCTTTTTTGATCCAAAACCATGGACTAATAGTACTGGCTCTCCATCTCCATAAATCTCATAACAAATATTTATACCATTTACAAGTGCAAATTTTGGTTCCATTTTAATTCAGCTTAAAACTAATTTAAAATTTAGGTATAATGATAAATTTACTAATAATTTAGCAAATAATAACTTTGTTTTAATCTCTTCCTAAAAACTCAATTATAACTTGGTTTACTTCTGGGGCATTGGATTTTGTAGATTCATGACCCGCTTTTTCTATTACTTTAACTTCACTGTTTGATAACAACTTATGCATCTCCATCATCCTTTCTTTTGGAACGAGAACATCATGAGAAGCTGTAAGTAATAAAGTCTCATGGTTAATTTCGTGTATTCTATTGGAAAAATTTAATGTTTTGAATGAATATGCAACATTTCGAATATCTTGAGGTGTAGGAGGATCAGTTGTGTAGTATTCAATAAGATCTTCCACTGACCATAATCCATAGAATTTCTTTTTCGGATTTGCAAGCATTTCTTCCCTAAATTCTTGAGGAAACCCTAATTGAGTACTGTGCCAAAATGCTTTAACAGGATCAGATTTAATTAATTCTAAACCTTTCATTCTAAATTGAATATAAGGTTCCGGATCATACTCTTTAGGTACTTTCATTAAACCTGATGTATTAATAAGAATAAGTTTAGCTACATATGAAGGATATTTCAATATAAATCTTGTAGCTATGATCCCGCCAAACGAAAATCCAACCAAATGAGCAGTATCAATTTTTAGGTGGTCCATCAATCCTTTAACATCATCAGCAAACATGTCTATCGTATAATGGTAATTTGGTCTTGAGCTCTTTCCAGCTCCCCTCATATCAATTGTGATAACCTTGAAATGCCTAGATAAATCAGGGACTTGTGCCATAAAGCTCTCTTTTTTGGAGCCAAAACCATGAAGAAGGATTAATGGAAACCCTTCTCCTTGAATATTATAGCAAACTGTTATACCATTAACATCGGCAAAAGTTTCTGTCATAATAAGTAATAAGAAGCTTAACTTTTAAGAAAATCGATATTTATGTTATTACCCTCAGGTGTGCGTATTCAGCAAAAATAAATGATCTTAAATTAGGGAATATTAAGACGAAATTACATTATACAAATCGGATAACCACAATATATGCAATTCCCATATATATCCAATTCTAAATTCTTTATCCCAAGACCATCTCGTTCGATTACTGTTTTAGAGCAATTAGGGCATATAGTTTTACTATATTCATTACCAGGGATATTACCAAGATATACGAAATTTAAACCTTCATTTTTTGCTATTTTATAGGCATTATATAAAAAACCCAAGGGAGTTGGACTAGTAATATCATAATTATATGACTTGTAATGTGGAAAAAATCGAGATAAATGAAATGGGGTATCATGTCCCAATTCATTGATAATTCTATTTGAAATATATCTTATAGTAGAATTATCGGTATTAAATTTAGTAATAAGAAGTGTAGTAATTTCAATATGGACTCCTAATTTCTTCGCTAACTTAGCGTTTCTCCACACATTTTCTACATTAACACCACAATATTTCTGCACCATTTCGGCATCTCCTTTGATATCAATATTCATTGCGTCAAGTCCTGCCTCTCTTAAATCTTTTAAAACGCTTTCTGTCATATAACCATTCGAAACATAAGTATTATATAATTTTTTCTGCTTAGCCAGTCTAAAAACTTTTAGGGAATATTCAAACAATAGAGTAGGCTCATTAAACGAAATGGATGTACCTTGACATCCTTCTTTTAAAGCCAAGTCAATAAATTGTTCAGGAGGAATAAATCTGGTATAATTACTCATTATTTCTAAAATATTATTTTCAGGATGAGACATATGGTGATTTTGGCACCAAAAACAATCAAAATTGCATCCAAAACTGCCAATTGTAAGAGCTCTACTACCTGGAAAGAAATGATAAAGTGG
This sequence comes from Promethearchaeota archaeon, assembly GCA_048940605.1. Lineage (GTDB taxonomy): Archaea > Asgardarchaeota > Lokiarchaeia > Sigyniarchaeales > SOKP01 > Loki-b32. Next base: position 15,826 of record JBHLOJ010000040.1, on the reverse strand, counting down.
TTTCTTTTCTATAGGATTATTAGATAATCCGGCATTACATCCAAAAACAATTGTATATATGCATCCATTAAGATTATACCGAGTTTGACAATGGCCAACTGATCCTTCTGATATTTTACATCTTCTCTCGCAAGTTAGACACTGAACAATTTTACTATTAATTCTTTTCTGATATTTTGCTTTCTTCAGGAAATTACGGTTAATAAAATCTATTTCTGTTGTCATAACCTATTTAACAATAATTATTAATTTAGAATTAGTTAACTTACCTAAAAAACTCTTTAACAACAAGTTTACAAAATTTAATTAACTTATCTCCTAAATCTATTCGATCTTTTGATGTGGTTAAAATCCAGTTTTTATCATATAATTGATCTAAATACTCTCCTTTAGCATCAATTGAAAAGGCAAATACATTGAATAACTTCTTTACATCATGTATTTCTTTTACTGCATCATATAATCCATAGTTATCTGACCCAGCAGGTTGTCCATCAGATATGATCATTATTAAAACATCCTTTTCTAGTTTTTCAGCTTCGTGTTTCATAGAAACACCATCTAAATTACTGCCAACCCTAGCATGACAGCCAAATTTATCAAATTTTTTAGGATCAGGTTTTTCATTAAAATCTTTCAAAAGTATATTTAAAGCATCATAATCACCTGTAAAAAGAACAATACGTAATTGAGCAATTTCATGAATCGCTTCACATAGCATTATCATTGCGATTTTAGCGGCTTCTAATTTTATTCCACTCATACTACCGCTAATATCTACTAGTAAAAGAATTTTTAATTCTTTTCGTTTAAGTTTCCTGCTAAAACATTTTTTATATTTATAATCACTGGTAACAGCTTTAATGAATTTACTATTTAATCTCCCTCTCTTTTGAAAATTATCTATATCAATTTGGTTTTTAAAATCTCTGAAAATCAATTTAATTCTTGCAATTAAATTTTTATATGTTCTTATTATTTGGTTATATGAAATTCCAATAACTTTCATATTTTCATTTTCAATGCGAACATCTCTGACTTTTCTTTCACGATTACCTTCAGTTAATTTTTGAAAGCTGCTGCCCTTTTCAAGGATGGAGAGTCTATCTTCCATGGCGTTTTGTGCATCTGTTACTAATCTTATAAAATCCTCTAAATACCCTATTTTTTCAAGATCTTCTTTATCAATATCTAATTCATTTAAGATGGAAACAGGCAAACCATCCAAGCAATTTAAATTATTAATTAGATTTTCACTTGTAAGGTTTTCCCCAATCAATTCAGGATTAATTTTTTCTTCAATATTTTCAATAATATCTTTTAAATCATTACTAAAATTAGTTTTCTTTTTTTTTTTCTCTTTAATTGCATCTACTTGTTCAATAAGTTTTTCAATATCTTCAATAGCCAAATTTGTTTCTTTAATTTTTTCTATTAGTTTTTCACTTGTAGCATTTAATTCCGTTTTTTCCATTAACTCCTTTGTCTCACTAAAATCCTCATAATGATTTAATA
>JBHLOJ010000040.1:0-14211 GCA_048940605.1 Promethearchaeota archaeon | reverse complement strand
TTTTTCACTTGTAGCATTTAATTCCGTTTTTTCCATTAACTCCTTTGTCTCACTAAAATCCTCATAATGATTTAATAAAGGCTCATTTTCTACATGATTAAATTCATAAGATTCCCCATATTCAGATTCATCATGGTAACAGGGGTCTTCCATACAATCTGAATTTAAAATTTGTTTATCATCAGTTTCAAATTCCTCTATCAAGGTAGACTTACCTTTTTGCTCTACAACATCATATCCGTGGTCTTCCTCATAAAATTTATCCTGAAAATGATCTTGAGAAGACAGTTGTCTTTGAGGTTTCCTAACAATTTTCTTCCGATAATATTTTTTTAGAATTTTACATAATTGATCGATAATTATTATTGAGGAAGCAGGTGTTAATGTTTTTAAAAGAAAAGCTTTAGCAACAGAAATAGCATGCCAATCTTCTTCTGACATTACACTTGAACGAAATTTAGGTTTTTTCTGGAAGTCCTTAAAGTTCTCCATAAATAAATTTATATAAATAAGGATATCACCTGATTTTTTTATTCTAACTTTCAACTCTGGGAGCAATTTTTTCGTTAGTTTTCTCAAATTTTTGTAGAATCCAGGGAATTTAATGTTATTTAATGAATTAATTCTTACGTCTTCTACAACATTTATCACTTTTTTAACAAGAAATTCTGGCAATTTATGTTTAATACTGATAGTTTTAGTTAATTTAATGAATGACAATTCATATGAACCATAACCAATGTGTCCACTTTCATGGGCAACCAAGCCCTGAGCTGAAGGTATGTCATCTTTAGTTTTTTGTGGTAAATAGATAAAACTCCCATCAGTAAAAGCTACATGCGAGGATTGATTGAATAAAATCATAATATTAATATTCCCACTAATTCTTTTAGCAATATTTGTTAAAGCTAGTGAATCTGATAAAAAATCTCTGTCAAAAAGTTCATATAAGTTTGATAAATGAATCACCACCACTAATTTTCATAATAATTTTGCATCTAATTAAAAAGAGGGCAAATATTTTTCATAAAATGCATTAACTCTTTGTTTTGGTGTTGATATAACCATTTAATATAATTCAGTGTGATTTCTCCATTGTAAAGATAATTTTTTCCAGTACTTCTTGAATACAATTTATGTAATCCTAATTTTGAGGTTAGGTGAATATAATCTCTCAAGATTTTTTTATGATAGCGCCAAAACCACTCAATAAATTTCCACAAAACAACTCCATTTTTTTTTAATACACTTGTTATCCGATAGGATCTAATAAAATTTTCAACATGTTTCTTCATGAATGCTACGGTCTTTTGTTCTTCAACTTCAAATGAAATTTTTTCCACTTCTTGAAAAATTAGGGGTTCTTCTTGAGGTTTTAATAAGTTGCTTAGTTTTTTTTCAAACATTTTCCCATCTAATATCATCGCAATACTTTTTTTTTCTTCTTGATTCTCTCCCAATTTATTAATTATTATATTTTCAATATTATGTCGTAGAAATCTGGGAGACATGCTTGAGATAACAATACAAAAGTTTACAACTAAACGGGTTGAGAAAATCTTAGTTATTGAAAAATCCTGTATTGCCTGTTTCCTAATTTGTCTAGCAACATCAACTACAATCTCGGCAAGACTCTTTTTACACCCAGATATTTTGACAGCGATTTCTATTTCTTTTTGTTTGGCTGGATAATTTATCTCGGGACTTACAATAAAACGATCTTCAAATGCCTCTTGGAGTTTATTAATTCCGATAACACCTTTATTCAATGTACCAATTATCACAAGTTTACTTTTTGGATTTAACTCATATCTTTCAAAACCCTTTGATATTAAATTAATATGGTTTTCGGATAACAAGGAATTTAATGAAATTTGCTCACTTTCCCTAATTGCATTTACTTCATTAATAATTATAAAAGATATTCCCTCTTTATTTGCATCATCTATAGCTCTTGTTAGAGGACCATAATTGAATCGTGTTTCTCCATTAAATAATTCCCAATAACCTTCAATATCTCTCCTGTCAAGGTCAGGAGAGCCATCAATTATATAATGTTTGGCATTAAAAGTGTTAGCAAGAGTTATTCCCAATAAAGTCTTTCCTGTACCTGGAGGTCCATGTAATAGAATACCCATACAAGTCCCTTTATCAAGTGATTTAATTAAACTCTTCAGATAATCGAACTCATCATTTTGCTGAATATACCTCATTTTATTAAGGTTTTCTGAGACTAACATCATTTTTACCTTTAACTAATTGATTTAATATAATATTACATTCAAAATCTCTGAAAAATAGATGCTAAATCCTATTAATTTTATGTCTTGGTAACTAAGAGATATTTTAAGTTCATATTTAAAAACTAAGTGTTTACCAAATTACTAAAAAAAGATCTATTTAAGCTGAATTCAAGGTGCTATAATAAGAATAATTATATAGACAAGCATGAAATTGCCTAAGATAATCCCCGTATCTTTTAGGGAAGTTCTTCCCAATAAATTATTCCTAGGTTTTCGAAAAATGTATAGTATTCCTAATGGAAAAAAAACAATTGGTAAAAATATCCAATATTTTGTAATAATAAAAGAAACTATTGCTATAATCAAAGAAATTATACATGCGGTCCAAATCACTATTTGAGATGACTTTGGCTTTAACTTCGCTAAAGAATCTCCATCAATCATCTCATGAACCATTTGTCCTGTAAAGGCTACTACGGTTATAGTTGCTAACAATAAGGACTCATACAAATCCATCTTGGGAAATATCCTCAAAACATTATCTCCTGCATTTAGTTTTATCATAAAATATGGGAGAATTATATGAGATACACCCAAAATTATATGGTTAATGATAACCAACCTTTTAAACATACAATAGAAAATTACCAGAAATACAATAATTACTAGGTAGAATCCAAGAATCGGGACTACAAAAATATCATTTAGGAAACACATAGTTCCCAACATAAAACTTGCTATTGCAAGAACAGCAATTTCCTTTCTTCCATAACCTTCTACTCTTTTTAATGTTTCTTTTTCATTTGGATTTCTCATATCAATGACATCATTAAGAGTATTTCCAGTTATTGCATAAAATGAAAATCCAGCTAATATCCAGATATGAGATGATATCTCATAATCATTCAAATATATACATAATAGACAAGGAATTAGTACAGAAAATATATATTCTAATCGAAGAAGCCTGAAACCACTACTCATTAAATATAATCACATCGATTATTATGATAAATTAATTTTATACTATTCTTAAAATGATTTAAGATTTTTTAAGCATAAAAAAATTAAAATATTACAATCATTTTTAAATAAAAAAGAGATTTTTAAGTCAGTTTATACTTCCTTAAGAACTACCATTTCCTCAGGCAGATAAGCTTTTAGAAGATCACCTAATTTCATATCATCTTCAATAGGAATACCTCTTATCAAAAATTGAGACTTTTTTAAAGGATCTACATCCCATTCGAATTCACTTAGAAGGTATCGTTTAATATCGATAAATTTATCGTTTGGTTCAATCATAAGATCATCCATAAGTTTTTCAATATCTTTTACTTTTACCATTAAATATCTCCTCGATTAGCTATATGTAATGTCTACCCAATTAAAGATTAGATTTTACACTTTATAAATTATTGATATTTTTTATAAAATCATTCGAAAAATACATGATTTTATTACTTTTCTACTAGAGATTCTAATCTAAAAATTATTTAAAAATGCTTCGTAATTAAGTGTAAGATGCCACTCGGAGAGGAATTTATTTTTCTTGCTATTCCTATTGGATTATTTATAGGAACTATTTGCTCTATAGTTGGACTAGGGGGTGGAGTTTTAATTATTCCTACTAGTATCTTTCTTTTGGGATTTAATCCAAAATCCGCAATTGTAATTTCATTATTTAGTATGACGGGATTAACGATAAGTGCTTCAATTACTTATATGAAAAAGCATATGGTAAATTATAGGCTTGCGGTGCTATATAATATCTGGGATGTACCAGGGGTAATTTTAGGGGGAGTTATTACAATAGTTGTCGCTAGTAATGTGTTAGCAGGAATTTGCGGTGCTACAATAATCCTTCTTGCAATATTGCTATTTAGGAAGGATACAAGCCATTTTTCAGAAGTAAAAGATTCACATAATCATAATTCTGATGAAAATAAAAAGAAAATCAAATCAAAATTAGACATTAATAATCCCTACATCGCATCCTTTAGCTCTTTTTCAGGGGGTTTTATAACTGGATTAGTTGGGTTAGGAGGTGGTACTGCAGATACAACATCAATGATTCTTCTTGGTTTGGATCCGAAAAAAGCCGCTGCGACCAGTGAATTTGCAATGGCTTTTACTTCCTTTTTTGGTGTCTTTATACATTTCCTAATTGGTACCTATAAAGGATCTTTCATTTGGCCTATCTTTATGAGTATTGGAACGATAATAGGTGCCCAAATCGGGACTTATTTAAGTACTCGGATGGATAGTACAATTGTTCGGAAACTACTCGCATGTTTGGCAGCTTATACGGGATTTTTATTATTACTTCTAATGTTTGGAATAGGTTGGAATGTTTAATTTTTCTGTAATGATGCTCGATATTATAAACCGACAAAAATCAATAAGATGAAAATTACACCAAGATTCATATAATGTGAATGTATTACGCTGTTACTCCTTTTCTAAAAAGTGAGAATTAATGGAATAATAATATATTATTAAAACAAGATAATTATTATAGACAAATATTTAAAACTAAGAATTATTTGTTTTTTAATATGCCCAATTCTAACACAGATAAGCTTCTACTTGAGCTTGTGGCATGTGAGCGCTGTAAAAATCCTTTTATGATGAATAAGGGAGAAAAATTAAGTAAGCAAGAAAAGGGTGAAGAAATTGTCTGTGAAAATTGTATTAAGTTAGAAGAAAGAAAGATCAAACTGGAATTGGGTGTAATTAATAGTGTAATTAAATCACATAAAGAAATCGAAGCTTCAATTTTAGAAGTTAAAGATAAGATTGACATTTCAAAGGCTTTTTTTAATAAACAACAATTTCTTGAAAAAATTAAGAAAAAATCTGAAGTATTAACTCAATCTATTGAACTTTTACAAAAAATCGATGAATCTAACGAAGAGAAATATATCGATGAGTATAAAAAATTATTTGACAAATTAAAAAACATTAAGTCTTAAAGAATCATCATTGTAATTATTTAACCTTCCTAAAAATTATACCAATATTCATTGCTTTTTTCAATGAGTGATATTTTGCATCTATCTTCATAAACATAGAACTATATTTTATAAAGAAATCCCAGATCCGTCGAAATCGACCATCAGACATGTATCGTTTTCGTAAGTTTAAAAGATTTGTTTCTATTTTTTTAGGGTTAGAAGACTGAATATCAGCAATTCTCATTAGTTTTCCATATACCCCAAATGTACGGATCACTTTTAAGTTATATTTTTTAAAACGAGAAGCGATGGTTGGGAATTCATATCTCCGATAATGACCTATTAAGCGATCTTGATTAGTATAATATTTCATTCGGTGGGGAACAGTAATAACGACGATCCCATTATTCTTTAATACTCTACTAATTTCAGATATAACATACTCATCATCCTTTATATGTTCTATCACATCAAGAGCAGATAAAAAATCAAAAGAACTATCTCGATAGGGTAATTTCATAATGTCCCCACATAAAGGATACCATTCAGTTCTATGAATATATTGCTTTAAAGGAAGATCTGCAATATCTAAAGAGAATCTTTTACTAATATTATCAATAAAGAAAAGAAATGAATTCCCAGAGGATCCCAGATCAATTCCATAACTATATTTTTTTTTGGTCTCAATATTTGCCTTTAAAATATCGAATTTGCATTTTATGCCTGGAGAAATATAATATTCTATTAATGTCCTAGAAGAAAAATTCTTATGCTTATCGTAAAAATCTTTTATCATTGCAAGTAATTCTGAGTACTTTTCTATAAATTAAAAAATACTTGATTGTGGTAAGATAATTTATAATTACTAAATTTAAAAAAAAAGTAATATTAAAATTTACAGTTAAAAATTTAATAAAAAAAGTTAGACATTAAAATGATACAATTAAGTGTGTTTCTTGAAGATAAACCAGGTGTATTAGCTAAATTCATTAAACTCCTAATGGATAATAAAATTTTTGTTAGAGCTTTAACTGTTGCTAAAACGTCTGAATATGGATTATTATTAGTGTTAGTAGATAAACCGGAACAATGTATTATTCTTTTAGAAAAAGAAGATTATCTCCTTTCTACTACAGAAGTCATTGCTATAAAATTAAATGATAATCCCGATGCATTATATCAAATTCCGAAAACATTAGGTGATAACAACATTAATATTGACTATTGCTATTCTACATTGGTAAAAGACGATTCAATGCTTATTGTTCGTGTTGAAGATGATTTTATTGAAGAAGCAGTAAAAACACTAGAAAAAAAAGGATTTACAATAATTATATAACCCAATCTCATTAATTTTATAACATCTTATTATATTCTTTTAACATCATTCAATAATTTCATTCTATCATTTAATAGTTTTATTGCGAAAGCAGCATCATGAGGTGTAAAAAAAATTGTTGCTTTTTCTCTTCTCGAATATTCTCTTACTTTTTTAAATTCTTCACCAAACATAATTAAAGGTATTAATGGTTTTTCTCTTCCAGTATCATTCCAGGCACGTATTATTCCTCTATAATGTTCATCTGATTTCATTTCTAAAAATGGCGGAATTACAACGCAAGCTACAACAATATCAATGTTAGAATCTTCAAGCATAATTTTAGTGATATTATAATAAGTGGTTTCATCGGCCCCTCCGATCATATCGAGAGGATTTACTATTTTCACTAGTGGTATTAAATAGGGTGATATTATTTTCCTAAAATCCTCAGAAAATTTAGTTAATTTCAAATTAAATTCTTCTGCTTTATCGCTAAACAAAACTGAACTTCCTCCACTATTTGTAAGAACACCAATTCTGTCACCTTTAGGGAGTGGTAAATATGAAAATGTCTTGAGTGCAGTTATGAAGTCAATGGAATTTTCACATAGTACTGTTCCTGCTTGTTTTAATGAGGTTTTTAACATTTTATAATTAGTTGCGATTGACCCTGTATGACTACTAGCAGCTTGCATACCTAAGTTTGTTCTACCTCCTTTTAATACTACAATTGGTTTTTGAAATACTATTTTTTTAACAACTTTTAAAAATTCTCTTCCCTTTTCGAGGGTTTCCATATATATACATATTATTTGAGTGTTTTGATCTGAATTGAAAAAATCTAAAATATCATTGAAAGATACATCAATATTATTACCTATATTCGCAAATTTTGAGCAACCTATTGATTCCCTTTCCATAGCATAAAAACTTGCACATCCAAAGGAACCAGATTGGCTTATCATACTAATATGTCCATGAGGTGCGGTTTGAATAAACGAAGCATTTAACCCAATATCTAAATTCTGTATTCCTACACAATTTGGTCCCATAATACGTATACCCGCTTCTTTGCATTTAGTATTTATCTCATATTCCTTCTTCTTGCCTTCCTCATTTATTTCACCAAAACCAGCAGTTACAATTATTATACCTTTGACTTTTTTTTCTATACACTGATCAATAACATCATCAATAACTCTCGCTGGGACTAAAATAATGGCTATATCAATGTCTTTTGGGATCTCTAAAATTGATTTATAAGATTTCAAACCCATAATTTCTTGGCTTTTATGAGAAACGAGAAAAATTTCACTTTTGAGAGATTTGTTCTTAAGAATATTGATTGTAACTGCATTCCCAAACTTTTTTGAATTACTAGTAGCACCTATTACTGCGATTGTGTTTGGAAAAAAGAAAAAAGAGACCATTTTATCATTCCTCCTCCTCATAAATAGCATTATGAATACATATATCTATGCAAACTCTGCAACCTCTACATGATTCCTGTTCTATGATTGCTTTTTTTTCATCTTCATTAAATATTATTGAAGGGCAACCAAATTGATTAACACAAATGAGACATCCTATACACTTCTCAGGATCAACTTTTATAGTAGGAGGAGTAATTTCTTTTGATCTAAACTCGTTTAACTCCACTAAAGAACAAGTATGTCGAGATATAAAAACTCTTACTCCTTCTGTTTTTACTGCTTCCTCTAATTTTTCAATCATTTGAGGCAAATTATTAGAATCTTCTATCCATATTTTTTTAGGTGAAACGCCACATCCTCTCACAAGATCTTCGATGACTACTCTGTTACCTAATTCTTTTGTGATTTTAATTCCTGTTCCAGGATTATCTTGAAATCCTGTCATACTTGTTGATCTATTATCCAGTATTATTATTAATATACTATTTTGGTTATAAACAGCATTTATTAATGCAGGTATTCCCGAATGAAAGAATGTGGAGTCTCCTAAAATTGCTAAAACGGGATTTTCTTTAGGTTGAATTTTGGAAATCCCATTTGCAAGTCCTATCGAGGCTCCCATACAAATCTCTGTATCTAAACCTTCTAGGGGTTTATAAACTGCTAATGTATAACATCCTATATCAGATGAATTTACAAATTTGGTTTTCAGTTTTTTCTCTACCTGTTTTATTGCATAGAAAGTCGCTCGATGAGAACAACCTGGGCATAGGATAGGGAGTCTTGGAGGTGTTATTATTAAATTATCCGGAACTGATACTCCATTATATTCTAGATCCATAATATGAGCTACATTCTCTAAATAAAGTTCAGCTGAAAATTCCCCATTTTGAGGAAATATATCTTTTCCATGAATTTCTATTTCTTTTGATAACCCCTCTTCATAAGCTATTTGTTTAAGTATATTCTCTATAAATGGTTCTAATTCTTCGACAACAAGAATTTTATCAACAGATGAGAAAAGCTTTTTGATGAGCTCCCTTGGAGGAGGATATACCATTCCTAATTTAAGAATTGAAACCTCCTCTTTTACACCAAAATAGTTTAGGGCATCCATTAAATGGGCATATGGAACTCCTGCTGAAACAAATCCAATTCGAGGACCCTTAATTTTTTTTTTAGATATTTTTAAAGTATTATATGGGAAATCATCTGCAAATTCAGAAATTTCTTTCATTTTTTCTAATAATCTAAGACGAAGCACTCGAGAATGTGAGGGTAAACATACCCAACGAGATCTATCCCAATCAAATCCATATTCTCTTTTAACTTCTTCAATTTCACCAAGCACTACATCACCTCTCCCATGGTTTAATCTGGTAGTTGTACGAAATAGTATTATACTCTGAAAATTTTCAGAAAAATCAAATGCATATTTAATCATATCCTTTGCTTCTTGAGGAGTAGAGGGTTCAAAAACTGGAACTAACGCGTGTAATCCAAAATAGCGGTTATCTTGTTCATTTTGTGAAGAATAACAATTTGGATCATCTGCTGAAATTAACACCATTCCACCTCGAGTTCCTGCATAAGCTGCTGTCATAAAGGCATCTGATGCAACATTCACACCAACATGTTTCATACACGCTACTGATCGCACATTTGACATTGATCCTCCATAAGCAACTTCAAATGCAACCTTTTCATTTACACTCCATTCTATCTTTAAATGAGAGAAGTAAGGATACATATCAGCAAGAGTTGATAAGATCTCTGATGATGGTGTTCCTGGGTACCCCGCACCAATAATAACACCAGCTTCTAATATGCCACGTGCTATTGCTTCATTTCCTAAAAGAATCACGTGACTACCAGGACTACTTACAGCAAAATGTGGTACACTCATATAATTTCCTCTTTTATTTTTTTTCCCTTTTCTATTCCATTCTGAAAAGCAACTCTATTAACCATTTGTGCTTTTTTTGGGATAAATCTTCTTATAGAATTTTCAAGAATTTCTTGTTTGATCGGTAATCTTTCAGAGCCTACTAAAACACCAAGCATATACACGTTTAATGAACGTATGTCTCCTGCTTTTATAGCTTCTTCATGACCATTAATTATAAAAACATTTGAAGATATTTGTTGTAGAAAATTCTTAATTGAATTTAGTTCTGGATAATCAATATTCATTAAATGGACTGAAGGAGGTACAATGATTTTGTTATTTATAAGAAAAATAGTTTTTGAATTCGCATACCTGAAATTACGTATAGCTTCGCTAGCTTCAAGTGCTATAATTACTTGAGAATTTCCACTTGGAATTAGAGGTCCCTCAACTTCATAACCAAATCGAAGAAACGAAGAAACAGAACCACCTCTTTGGGCCATACCATGTGTTTCAGCAGTACGAACTTTATAATTGTCTAATAAAGCAGCCCAAGCGAGAATCTGTACAGCTCTAATAACACCTTGACCCCCCATACCGACGATCAATAAGTTAAAACTCTTAAGTTCCATAATGCCTTAATATGATTACCTTATATAATATATATTGTTTCTAGTTCTACTTAATTAGTAGTTTTTAATTAACTTATACATGATCATATATAATGGGAATAATCTCCCATAATTTAGAATCTAATCAAGAGAATAAAGGGGTATTTACTTTAAAACTAATTATTATTAGAAATACTAAGAAAAAAATGGAAAATTTAAGAGATATATTTTAAAGTTAACTGATTATTCTACCTAATTCTTTCCTTGATTTTTTTGTTTCCTCACTTGTAATATAAAATCCAATAAAGTATGCGATTAAGATAATACCAAACATAATAATTGCAGAAATATAAAACCATCTTCCTAACTCTCCCATAACATCCATAACTACCCATTTAAGTACCCAAGTTGCTAATCCACCCACTATTACGAAAACAACATCAAAAAATGAATTTAAAAATGAATCTTTTCTATTTTCGTATTTAATTCCTAATTTCCAGATAATCGTGTTTTCAATGATTTCCCATCCTACTCCAACAATAATAACGAAAATCAGTATCCAATACCAGGGCATTACAGCTGGACCGATATAATATTCCCAAAGTGTTATTATCAATGAGAATATTGAAAAAGCTCCTATTCCAAAAGCAATATGACCCCAACTATAAAAATCCCATGGAGATCTTCCTACATAATCCTCAAGAATACCAATAAATGGAACATAATGCTTTTTTCCAGATTCCTTATTTGACATAATTAATCCTTTTTTAGATGATTCTAGTTAAAATTTTGATACAATAATAATTCAATTAAGAATTAAATAGGCTTCACCAATTTAAATGTGCTCTTACTTAAATAAAAAATAGATAGCAATTGGAAAAAATATGATATTTATTTTATTCACACATATTCATTTCATCATAATGGCCTTAACAAAATCATGAGACTTTTTTAACAAATGATTTAAATATTGTTTGTAAATTCATAAAACGTAGATTTGTAATAAGAATTAAATATTTTGGGTGGTATTTTCGTAATTCTAGTACTTTTGATTGATTTTTCCCGATTTCGTCCTTATTAAGTTCTTAATAAATTTATAATTAGTTTTTGATCAGAAACTTTAGAAAAACTATTAGATCAAAAATTCGGATAATAATTTACGAAAAAAATGATTTTGTTCTAATATTTTTTAAGAAAAATTTTTTTTATTCATTAAATTTATGAATTATTTTAGCTTTTATTTGTAAAATTCGGATGTTATAAAGAAACTTAAAATTCTTAATCTCAATATATTACTATAGCAATGAAATTTACAGAAATATGGAACAGAGTGTTCATAAAATTGACGATTTACCATAAAATTTATAAGAAGAGATTTCTAGTTATATTACAGAAAAAATTTTTTTTTTCTAGCCTGTAATGGAATGTTTGTTTTTAGCCTATAATTTATTCCTCCACATGAATTTGACTAAAAATTCATTCCATTACTTTTTTTTCAATTTGTTATTCTTCATTTTTAATTTTTTTAATCTTTTCAATGAGGACAGGAACAATTTCGTGAAGATCTCCAATAATAGCATAATGCGCAACTTTAAAAATAGGTGCTTTTCGGTCTTTATTAATAGCAACAATAATTTCAGAATTTTGCATCCCTACTAAATGTTGAATTGCACCAGAAATCCCACAAGCAATATATAGCTTAGGGGAGACCGTTTTGCCAGTTTGTCCTATTTGTCTATCTTGACTTAACCAATTTAACTCAACAGTAACCCGTGATCCACCCAATTCAGCACCTAAAACTTCAGCCAATTCTTCAATCATCTTAAAATTTTCTTTCGAACCAACACCCCGACCTCCAGCAACAATGATCTCAGCTTCCTCAAGATTTACAGAGCTTTTTACCCGATCAATTACTTTGACAATTTTTGAAACCAAATCTTTTTCCTTGAAATTAAATTCAATTTTTTTGATTTCTGTATTCTTTTTCATTTTTTCCGGGGATTGAAAGATACCTGGTCTCACTGTTGCCATCTGTGGGCGACTATTGGGGGTTCTAATTGTTGCCATGAGAGTTCCCCCAAATGTTGGACGAGTTTGTAATAAATTTCTCGTAGTTTGATCAATCTCCAACCCCGTACAATCTGCTGTTAAACCTGCATTTAACCTTTTTGCAACTCTTGGAGCAAAATCTCTTCCTGTCGGGGTGGCACCTATTAAAATAATTTCTGGTTTGTTTTCATTAATTAAGTCTGTTAAAATTTGGACATATAAATCAGAATAATAATGTTTTAAGATTGGTGATTTTATATAAATTATATGATCTGGTCCATAAAGACTAAACTCCTCTAATTGATCATCAAAATCAGCTCCTAATATAACAAATGTTAAATTTACTTCTAATTCTTTTGCCAGCTCTGCTCCCTTTCCTAATAGTTGAAATGCTACAGGATGAATAATATTTTTGTAATGTTCAGCTATTACCCATACTCCTCTATACTGGGATAAATCAATTTTTTCAGCTCTAAATTCCTCCCTTTCAATTAAAATAGCATTTACAGGGCATTCATCAAGACAGGCTCCACAAAAAGAGCAATTTTCAGTAATAACTGCCTTATTATCTATTATTTCAACACCTGAAAAAACACAACTCTCTACGCAGTTACCACATCCAGTGCAAAGCTCCTCATCTATAAATATACTCATTTATCAAATCCTCTTAGAGTACTTTATCATTCTTTAAACTTCTACACAATTCTTGAGCGATTTCTTCATTACTTCCTTTAATAATAATTTGTTCTTCCTTTCTTTCTGGGATAAAAATCTTCCAGACCTCCGTCATCGAACCATTCAGCCCAATTTTACGTTTATTTGGTTTTAAATCATTTGAATTTAAAATTATAACCTCTTTTTTTGAGTAAGCATCCACTATATTAGAAAGAGTTGGATGTCTTGGATGATTTATTTCTTTTAATACAGAAATTAAGGCAGGTAATTTTGTCTCGATGATAACAACTTCTTCATGCCTAAACACTCTCTCTACAACTATTTTATCTTGTTTCAACTCAAATTTTTGAACATAGGTAATTTGTGGTATTTTTAGTTCTTCAGCTAGTTCAGGACCCACTTGACCAGTATCACCATCAATGGCTTGAGCACCGAGAATAACAAGATAGTCTTTTTTATCTCCAGATTCCTTTAATAGTTTTTTTATTGCAAGGGATAGAGTATAAGAAGTTGCAAGTGTATCTGCCCCAGCAAATGCTTTATCAGTTAATAAAAATGCTTTATCGGCACCCATAGCTAAAGCTTCTCTTAAAACTTCCGAAGCTTGAGGAGGGCCCATACTTATAGCAATGACTTCTGCCTCACGTTCTTCTTTTATTGTCAATGCCAACTCGATTCCATTTTTATCATATGGATTCATTATTGATGGAATCCCTTCTCTTACTAGAGTATTTGTGTTAGGATCTATTCTTACCTCTGCTACTGCAGGTACTTGTTTAACACAGACGAAAATTTTCACGATACAGTTCCTAGTTAATTTTTAAATATTGTAATTAGATTATTATAATCTTAATAAGAGAAAAGATAAGTGAGAATTAATATCTTTTTTATAAGATACTAACTCCTTTTCTTAATAGTTGGTTTGCTATAACCAACCTTTGAATTTCAGAAGTACCCTCATAAATCTCGCCCATTTTAGCATCTCTAAAATATCTTTCTACAGCATAAGCTTTCATTAAACCATATCCTCCATG
>JBHLOJ010000039.1:0-26084 GCA_048940605.1 Promethearchaeota archaeon | reverse complement strand
CCAAGTCTAGGTTGTTCCCTTCTCGGCGATGGACTTTACGCCCACCAACCCGTTTCCCAGAGTCTAAAGTGCCAGCAATTTCGGAGTTTAAGAGCGAGGCGAGGAATTTCTTCCCCGTACCACGCAATTAGTGCTCTACGTCACTGGCGACCTCGTCTGAGACTTGGCTGATACCAACTTCGGGGAGAACCAGCTATCACCGATCTAGATTAGCCTTTTGCTCCTATTCCCAGTTCATCCAAGCGAATTGCAAATCAGCACTGGTGCAGACCTCCATCATCCTTTCGAACGACTTCATCTTAACCAGGAATAGATCGACCGGCTTCGGGTATTATAACAGAAACTTTTGGCCCTTTGTAGACCATTCTTCTGGCCTAACTCCTTAGAAGGATTCGCTAAACGTTATCAGAGAGGCTGAACCTCTCATTAACGAATAGATCTTCCTAATGTGATAGTTAGGATGCAAGAATATTGGTTTCCCTGCGCCTCCGTGTCGCAAGACACTTAAGCTTGCTTCTACTATAAACTCCCTGGCCAATGATTCCAGACTGATGATGCAACCCTAGTCCTCTGTGCTCTGATGTTCCGTCGCCAGAACTCATTCGCACAGAATCTGTCCTTTCAGGCTGCATCCTTACTAAGCTATTTGGTTTCAAGCACTTTTCACGGCCCTTCCGGGTTACTTTTCATCTTTCGCTCACGCTACTATTACGCTATCGGTCTTGGGACATATTTAGATTTGCCAGCGTGTATCTGGCATGTTCGTACGAGAAAACCATCCCGCACTACTCGGGAACTCTCGCAGCAACTTTCTAGTTTACAATTACGCGGCTGTCACGCTCTATGGCTCAACTTTCCAGGAGTATTCATCTTCTCTAGGGAAGTCGTACGAGGTCCACACACCACATTTCCCATAGGTTTCCCTAGGGATTCGGTTTGATCTATTCCGCTTTCGCTCGCCGTTACTCACGGAATCACTGTTGTTTTCTTTTCCTCCTGATACTAAAATGTTTTACTTCTCAGGGTTCCCCTTCCCTTAAGGGAATCTTGCGGATTATTTGGCCGCAAGCGGATGTCCTATTCGAGAATCTCGGGGTCAGCGTCTTCATGCGACTAACCCGAGCTTATCGCAGCTTGTCACGCTCTTCATCGGTGCCCAAGCCAAGATATCCACCAAATAGCGGAGGCGTATTGGAGTCTAATTGAGGAAAGATTCAGATTGCTTGCCTAAGGGTTTGCGTATTCAGATTTGGCTATAAATTATTAATTCGAGACGAAAAATAAGTAGACTTTTATAATATAGGGAGTATGTTCCTATGAGCACGATTTTTCATGCTTGGCTTGGTACATTGCTTCCTGTAATATCTCAATCATGGGGTACTCCATGCGCCGTAATAAAGAATTCGTTATATTGTTGTTATGTATTCAATTTCTCGCATGTTTCTACTCATGAGATATACTTCCACAAGACCGCTGCCAATTAAAGGTGTATGTCATCCATTGGATGAGATATTTTTTCACCAATAATTATCGACAGTAAAAATACAATCGACGAAATATAAGAGTAAATGCTTGGTTAAAAATTTTATGATCTACATTTATAAAAATTTAAGAGGTGAATTAGAGTTTTTGAGATTAATTAATTAATGAATTAATAATTGTTACTCTCAATATAAAACTTAATTAAAATCAGAAAACTATGTGAATTTTAAAGTTTAAATACAGTTGTTAGTAATTATTAGCAATGAGAAATGATGATTTTGGAGATATCGAAAAAAAAAAGAGAGTGAACTATGGAAAGCAAGGTTTTGGTTGGTACATCTGGGTGGGGTTATGATGAATGGATTGGTCCTTTTTATCCTAAAGGTTTAAAGCAAGAGGATTTTCTTTTATTTTATTCTGAGGTTTTTTATACTAATGAGATTAATACCACTTTTTATAATATTCCCCCAAGGGGAGTTGTTCAAAATTGGGTAAATAAAACACCAAGTAATTTTATATTTTCAGCAAAAATACCTCAAATAATTACACATGAGTATAAATTAGATACTGATTTGTGCTCGAATGATTTAATTCAATATCTAAATTCAATGGAACCTCTAATTAATGCTAAAAAATTGTTGACATTTTTGATACAATTACCACCTTCATTTAATAAAAAGGAGCATTTTAGCAATTTAAAAGAATTTGTAAATAATTGGCCAACAGAGCTTAAAAATGAAAATTATTACTTAGCCGTAGAGTTCCGACATAAATCATGGATGGATGATGAGGTATTTAGCTATTTGAGAAAAAAGTCATTGATATACTGTGCTGTTGTTGAGCCACTATTACCTCCAAGGATGGATGTAACTAATTCAGATTTGGCATATATTAGATTTCATGGATTTGGAAAAAAAATATGGTTCGATTATTTTTTTAGGGAAGAGGAAATAAAAGAATGGGCACAAGCAATAAAGAAAGTAATACCAAAAGTAGATAGAATTGGGATTTATTTTAATAATCATTTTTCGGGATATGCCGCAAAAAACTCTCTAATGCTAATGAAAGAATTAGCACTCCGACCAAAAAATTCACCGGAAAAAGTACGGCTTTTGGATCTTAAAAAGAAATCTGGCGAGTATTCGAAAGGTCAAACAGATTTAGATAAGTTTTTAAAATAAATTAGATAGAATTGAGATATGAATATTTTTATTTATTTTGGGATTTTTGAAGGAACTTGGGAGTGAAAAAATTAAGGATCGGATTTATTGGAGCTGGTTCTATAGGTAGTTTATTTGGTGGATATTTGGCAAATATTAAATCTGAGGTTTATGAGTTAGAAGTAATATTCTTTTGCCAGAGAGAACATATGGAAGCTATTAACAAACGAGGATTAAGAATTCATAAGAATCAAGATGTAAAAGAAATTAGTAATATTCTTGCCTATGAAAATGAGAAAATTCTAGTAGAAAAATCAGAGAGGCATAATTGTTTTAGGTTTGATTACATTTTTCTTACTACAAAGACATATGATATGGAAAAAGCTCTACTCCAATATAAAAAACTTACTGATGTAAGTAACTGGTTTGTTATTTTACAGAATGGGATTGGAAACGAAGAAATCATTAGTAATTATATTTCAAAATCAAAGATAATAAGGATTGTTACTTCAAATGGGGCGTTTTTGGAATCCCCAGGTAATTTAATTCATACTGGAGATGGATTTACAAAAATTGGCTTTCCATTTCTTGAAGATATCAAAAATAATCGCGTTGAATTAGTGAAAGCAAATGAAAATTTGACTCTATTGAAAGAGCTTCTCCATTTAGCGGGCTTAGAGACTCAAATTGTTAAAGATATAAATAAGGAATGTTGGGAGAAAGTTTTTGTAAATGTAGGAATTAATGCTTTTGGCGCATTAACTAATTTAACAAATGGCCAATTATTAGAATCTGAAGGATTAAAGCAATTGATGGCTGAAGCCGTTGAAGAAGCAGTTCAAGTAGCAAAATTGAAGGAAATCAAGCTATCAAATAAAGATTTTATTGCTGAAACTTATGATGTTGCGAAAAAAACATCAAAAAATAAGAATTCGATGTTACAGGATATTTTAAATGGGACGGCTACTGAGATTGATTTTATTAATGGTAGAGTCTTAATTTATGCAAAAGAATTAGGTATTAAGACACCCATAAATGAATTATTAACTCACTTAATTAAAGGATTAGAATCTTCACTAATTTAGCTTTTTTTTGTTTTTAGGGTCATATAGTAAGCATTTTCTCCGTCTCGATAATAATTTTTCTTAATATTTGAAATTTTGAAGTTGAATTGTTCATATAACTTAATTGCATTATAATTAGAAACCCTTACCTCTAAGACATATTCATGAATCTTATATTTCTTTATTGCCTGCATACTATTTGTTAATAAACTCTTTGCTATTCCTTTTTTTCTATATCCTTGGGAAACCGCAATCGATACAAGGTGCCCTGTATTGACATATCGTAAACTATCTATTGAGGGAGCCTTTTCTACCCTCCACATAATGTAACCAACAATCTTTCCAAAACTATTTTGTGCTACTAGAAAAGATTCGGGATAATTATCAAGAATACTCTTATAAAAGAAATAGGGATAATCTTCTGGAAGTTCTTCTTCATTTACTTTTATAACACCATCTAAATCATCCAAGTTACATCTTTTTATAATAATTCTTTGATTACTAGTGTCGGTAAAAGTATCTATCTTTATATCCTTATTAGTAGTCATTGTTTAGCTTGCTCAAAAGATTAGTAACTTAAAAACAGTATTATTTATATATAAGTTATAATTTTTGAAACTTTTAAGTTTTTATGTCTCGAGGGAATTTATAAATTCATTTCTTAAGGATATTAAATGCCTCCTTTTTCTGTTTTTTAATATAATCGATTATTAAATCCAGCGTTTTTTGAATATTCAACTTATTATCAAATTTTTCCAGAATATTGTTTAATTCAGCATTATTTAATTTCTGTAATTCTTTTACCATTTCTATCATTTCGGGTATAACTCTTATGATATTATCAACTATAGTAATATCAGCCCAAAGAGCAGTTCTGCTTAAAGGATTTAAATCGATAGCTATAACTTTTTTATTAAGTTTTTTTAAAGCTTCTGAACGATCACCATCTTCTAAAGGGACCATGACAATATCTGCCACAGCGATTAATTCAACTTTTCTTCTATTACTTTCAAGCCCCTCAAGCTCAATCATATTTTCCTCATTGATTCCTTTAATATCAGTAGCTCCGGCTTTTGTTAAAACATCTATGATTGCTTTAATTCGTCCTTCCTTATGGTAAAATAAATTGATTTCAAGAGGGATGTTTAATAATTTTGATAAAGTTACAATTTCATTAGGGACCAATGCAGCAACATTACCGTTTACACTAATCACTGGTTTCTCAGCTAATAATAATGCTGCTACTGCGGCTCTTATTGCATATCTTGCAGTTTTAGTTGTTTTTTCACCTAAAATATAATCAAAACATTCACCTCTACCATGAGCTATCAATCCTGCTTCAGCAACTACTAATTTTTTCATTCCTTCAATTATCCTGTGCCGAAATTTTAAACTTTGATATCGTGGGTGCGTTTCAGGGATTCCATTGTTTTGATTTCCATTCAGAGCCATATATTTTCACATATATAAAATAAAGTTCTTTATATAGATTGGTATAAAGAAAAAATATTAATTTTTTGTATAATTTGTAATCTTAGTAGATGGATATGAGTGCAGTTGAAAAAAAGAAATCAAATGATTTACAGATTTATAGAACTAAACAGAAGTTAGATGAACTTAAGAATAAAAAAGGATTTCATACTGAATTAATCTCCTTGTATATTCCTCATGATAAAAAGATTTCAGATGTTACAAATTATTTAAAAAACGAAATTAGCGAAAGTCAAAATATTAAATCAAAATTAACCAGAAAGAATGTACTCGATAGTATTAATAGTCTTTTAGGACAATTAAAAAACATAAGGGAAGCACCTGAAAATGGTTTAGTTATGTTTTCTGGTGCAATACCTCAAAATAACACGCCTGGCACAGAGAGAAATGAACTAACAATTATTGAACCTCCTGATAGAGTTACAACATTTAGATATCACTGTGCAAATGAATTTTTATTATGGCCTTTAGAGGAAATGCTTACGTCTACTGAGACCTATGGTTTATTAGTAATTGGAAGAAAAAATTCTGCTGTTGGTTATATAAAAGGCAACAAGGTAGAAGTTATAAAAGAATTTACTTCAGGTATTCATTCTAAACATTCAGCAGGTGGTCAATCACAACGAAGATTTGAAAGATTAAATCAAGAAGCAGAGATAGCTTTCTATCGACGAATTTCTGAAACAGTAAATGAGGTTTTTTTGCAATTTGAAGACTTGCAAGGTATTTTTGTGGGAGGTCCCGGTCCTTCAAAAGAAAAATTTGTAAAAGATGAGAGTTTAGATTATCGATTGCGGGATAAAATTTTTGATGTTGTAGATATTGGGTATGGTGGTGTTGAAGGAATTCGTGCTTTAATAGAAAAAGTTAAAGATCAAATCGAAAATGTTAAGTATATTCGTGAAAAGGAAGCAATGCAGCATTTTATGAAGGAGATCTCTAATGAGACTGGATTAGCAACTTATGGTTTAGAAGAAGTACAAAGGGCATTGAATTACGGCGCTGTTGATATACTCTTACTTTCTGAAAAGTTGGATACTCATAAAGTCAAATTAGGCTGCTCAAATTGCGATTATGTTGAAAATAGGACTTTAAGTGAAGGATTATTAACTAAATTCAAAGGAGATATCCAAGAAGAAAGTTGCCCACAATGTAATTCAAATTCATTTAAAATTATCGAAATGAATTCAATAATTGAAGAACTTGGAGAAATAGCTGAATCAACCGGTTCAGATGTAGAAATTTTATCAACTGAAACAGAAGAGGGTGAAATGTTATATAGTACTTTTGGTGGAATAGCTGCTATTCTTAGGTATAAAATTGATTACTAAAATTAACAAAATTAGATTAAACTTAATTCTAAAATTAAAAATAACTAAATGGGTGTAATTTTAAAAATGCAATTAAAGAATCTTTTATTGAGTTTGAAAATGATCATGTTTGGAGGTAAAGGAGGAGTAGGAAAAACCAGTTGTGCTACAAGTTCGGCAATTTGGGCAGCAGAACATGGAAGGAATACATTGATTATAAGTACCGATCCTGCTCATTCATTAGGAGATAGTCTAGGTGTTGAATTATTACCAGGTGTGCCTACTCATATTGAAGGAATAGAGAATCTTACTGCTTTAGAGATAAACCCTAAGGTAAATATGGCAGAATTTAGGGGAATAACTAATATAAATCCAATGGAAGAAATGGGCATGTCTGGATTAATGGAAAATATGCCACTTTTTGGGGATATGGAGGAATTAACTTCAATGACTCCGCCTGGAATTGATGAAGCTTTAGCTTTTGGAAAAATATTAGAATTTATTGAAACGGACCATGATTATGATATAATTATATTTGATACTGCTCCCACAGGTCATACTCTAAGATTTTTAAGCTTACCAGAAACTCTATCTGGATGGATAGGAAAACTAATAAAAATGAGAATAAAAATAGGTAACATGTTTGGGGCAGTAAAAAGACTATTTAGTCGTGAAGAGAAAAAAAAGGATAATTCATTAGAGGTTTTAGAAAGATTAAATGAATCGATTTTAAATGCTAGAGAAGATCTTACAAACCCTGTTAAGAATTCATTTGTAATTGTAATGATCCCTGAAGAAATGGCTATTACTGAAACTGGACGGTTGCTAAATGAATTAATTAAAAATAACATTTCTGTTTCTAATATTGTTGTTAACCAGGTATACCAAGATACAGCTGAACTATGTGAGTTTTGTAAGGCAAGAAGAAAAATGCAAGAAAAAAATTTAATAAAAATAAGAGAAATTTTTGGTGAAAAATTGCATAAAAACTTAATTGAAGTACCATTATTCAAGGAAGAAGTAAGAGAATATAACAAACTAAAAGAAATGGGAGAATATTTAATAGAAAAATCCTATTGATTCAACTCTTTTAAAAAACTACAAAAAGTACAAACAGAGGTATTTGTACACGGATATCCACATGACTGACATGTATGATATTCTAACTTTTTATTATGATTATATAGGGTAGCTGATAACTCTAAAAAACCATTGAGTAGATTAAATTCTATTTCTGGACTGGATTTTTTACATTCATGAATGAAATTCAAAACTCTTTTTCTTAATATTGGATCTCTTTCTCTATAGGGGCAATGTGAAGGGTAATAATTGAACTTCTTAATATTTGCATACAAGAAGATCTCTTCTTCAGGAATTCTCATTAATGGAGTAATTTTTCTAATGAAAAATTGATTTAATTTTGAATTTTCTTTCCTATATAAATATTGATTGGCTATTAAATGAAAACGTTTGTAGAGAATATTCATAAGATAAGTTTCTGCTATATCTGTAAGGTTATGCCCCATAGCTAAGATGGTTCCTCCGAATTCTTTCGCTCCATCATTTAATAATCTCCTCCTTATTGTTGCGCAATAATTACAAGCAAATTTGTAATCGGAGAGTTCTTTTTTTTTCATAATAATCTCATCTAGGGTTAAACCAACTTTTTCTTTAAATGTGATAATATGATGTTCGATCTTCAGCTCTTTGCATATTTCGATCGCATTTTTAATGCTATTTTCTCTGTAATCTTTTATGCCCTCGTCTATTGTTAATGCTATAAGCTTATTTGGATGATACAAATTTTTTTGAATCATCGAGAGATTATATAAAAGAGTAAATGAATCCTTACCTCCTGAAAGTGCTACTATAATCATATCATCTGACTTTAACATTCCATATTTTGAAATGGTCTTATAAATTGTTTTTTCAATGTTTTTCTCAAAACAGTTCGGGCAGAGGTTTTCACCTGAATATCTTCTCTCAATTACAATTGAATTGTCACAATAAGAGCATTTACCTTTCTTCAAGAAAATATTGTAATTAATCATTAATACCATTTAAAGGATAAAATTATGTTATTACATCCAAAAGATTAATCCACCAAATTTAATAAATGATAAAATGAAATTACCTAGGATAATAAATATAGTGATAAATCTTAGTGTATTTAGAATTAATTTCTTTATCTTTTTCTTCTCATCATAATAATGTTCATAAGAAATTTCAATTACCGCATTTTTCGTTAATTCTGTTTTTTCAGGGAGTTTCAACAACACAGTATCCTTAAATCCATCCCCAATTTTATCAATAATTTCATATTTATCTTCTGAAAGTTTAATTTTACTAGATTCATTAATTCTTGATTGATCCTTCATAATAATTTCTATAGAGTCAATTTTTTCAACACGATATTCCGATAGTTCATAATTGTTATCTTCCCTATTATAATAAAATTTATCTTTCTTTTTCTTCAATGATTTGTAATTTTCTCCTATACCCCAATTAATCAGTTCTTTAACCATCCTATCCCCATCAAATATAGGTAAAGGGAGCATATTGAATAAAGTAATACTAAAGGCAATTATAAAGAGCCATGATAGTTCTCTTAATAGAAATTCCGGCCAAAAACTTGTAAAGAATTTGGCTATTCCATTCTTATACATAAAATATGAATTACTATATATTCCAATCATGACTCCATCAATCCTAAGATCTAGGGTATAGTTAGTCGAATCTGTGCTAAAATTAAGGTTATTTAAAATTATATCATTTTGAAAAGAGGAAGTGTAAACACTCTCTAATGTGTCTCCATTTGAAACATTTATAGGAATTCCATTAATTTTTATTACAGTTAATCCCACCGAAATATTACCAAAATTATTTCCTCCTTCACTTAAAGAAAGAACTTTATTGATTTTTAAACCAAGTCCATCAGATGTATATTCATATCTAAGACCTATATAATAACGTGGTCCTAAAGTGATATTTTTTTCGGAAAAAGCATCTGAAGAGGGGTCATAAATCTTTAGTGTTAAACTATCATTAATTTCACATTTTAATGCGGTTTTGTTATTTAAAATACTACTTAAGGAAACGCCTTTTAATTCATCAAGATACACATAATTCTCATCAGTAGTTCCACTCTTTTTCATAGCAATTATGGCATCTCCATTCGAGATGTTTTCATAATTAAATCCACCTTCATCCTCTTTTAATACAGTATGTACCTGTGTTACTTGACGATACCATGGGGCTATCATCAGAGGGAAGCATAACAGTAAAACAAGAGCGATTCCTGCTGTAATTCCGTTTACATATGTCCCTGCTGCTGCGATTCTTAATCGGGTATACCTATTAACCACATTTGAGGATACAATTCTCTCATCAACTTCAACAAAAGCCCCAAAGGCAATGATGTAGAAAATGCCAGCTCCAATGACTCCTGTAGATTTAATATCTAATCCATCAGCACTCGCTGCGATTCCATGAGCAAATTCATGAGTAGTTACAATGAATAATAATGGAAGAATTAAATAAAAAAATACGGGTAAATCGATTGTTACACCGGGAATAAGAGGTAATACTGCTTGTTCTATTTTGGGATGCACAAGTAGGTTAATAAAATTAGTAAAAAAGAAATAAAACGCAAAAATAATAATTCCAAATGAAATGAAGATTCCTATTGTCCAAAAAATTCTCCAAAATTTTGGCACTTTTCTGGAAATTTTTCTTAAAAAATTATTTAATCTTTTAGTTTTAAACATTGCTAGCAGTGGGAAGAATAAATAAGCAGCACCTTTTTTATTTCTTAATAGATAAACTAATGCTAAGACAATTAGCCAAAAGATTAAAGATAATAAAAACCAAGGATTGAGAATAAAATCAAAAAATGGCGAATTTAAAAGTGGCATATGTCTCTTTTTTGCTTAATAAATCTTGTACTATGTAATTAAAGTAGAAAGTTAAACTTTTTCCCTTCCCAAAAATTAAAACTAAAAAATAGGATATACAAAAAGTAAAACATTTAATTATGGGGTTTTTATTGCAATATATAAAACAAGTATAAAGTGGTATCAAAAACCCTCATAGATATAATCAAAGCGGGGTGGGCTAGCCTGGTTTATGCCGCAGGGCTCATAAATGGTAATTCCACTCCATAGAGAAACCCTGAGATCATTTGTCCATGATCGGATGAATGGCAGATTCGTTCGTTCAAATCGAACCCCCGCTATTATACTCTTATTTTTAGGTTTTTTCTAAAGATTTGCTGGTATCCTAAAAATATTGACTCTCTTTTGATTTATTAAATAATTTATCAATAAAAAAAGAAAGAATGAAGTATTACTCCTTTAATAAAAATTCCTAAATTAAATGAAAATAATTTTAAGGGTATCAAAAGGAGTTATTGAATCATAATGAGCGAAAGTACTGGTTATAAGAGAAATCCAGCAATACACTGCTGGATAAAACATATTGAAGAAGGCAATTATGACGAAAATGAGAATAGTTTTCTAACAATCTTTGGAAAAGTCAAAAGAGTTCGACTAATTGCTACTATAGTAGAAAAGAAGGAAAAAATAATAGAACCTGATGAATTTGAAATTGAATTAGAAGAAGAGTCAAAAGCAAATGTGAGATTATTTTTTAGTTTAGATGATAGTACAGGTCTGATTAGAGCAGTTAAGGATAGAGTTAATCCAGACAATTATAATATGTACGATCTTGGCGATATTGTTGACGTCGTTGGTCGGGTTAGCAAAAAAGGTGGATATATATCATTATGGATTGAAATTATTAAGAAAGTAGAGGAACCCAATTTAATTTTATTAAGAAATGCTG
Organism: Promethearchaeota archaeon; assembly: GCA_048940605.1. Classification (GTDB taxonomy): domain Archaea; phylum Asgardarchaeota; class Lokiarchaeia; order Sigyniarchaeales; family SOKP01; genus Loki-b32. The sequence continues at coordinate 14,735 of JBHLOJ010000039.1, read as the reverse complement.
AAATAATAAATCGTATCAAAGCAGGAGATATTCAAGAAATTCCAGTCATTTCTGATGTTAATAATCTATTTGAAGAGGAATTTAATTATGCTGAAGGAGATGATCCGAAGGAACAAGTGTACTCAGTAATTAAATTACATTCTAATAAGGGTAAAGGAATAACTTTTGAAAATTTAAGGAAAGAAATAAAAATACCTGATATTGAATTAAGATCCTATATTAATGATTTAATTTTAGAATCGCGTGTTTATGAATCAGAAAACGATATTTTTGAATCTTATTAGATCACCTTGAAATTGAAAACTCCATTATAAATAAAGGAAAAATATTTTTCTTATTATTAATTTGATAATTATATAATAATTAACTAGAGGAATAAACAATGGATTTGAATAATTATGAGGATTTATTAGAGGAAGCTTATGAAAAAATACCAGAAAATGTAAAAAAATCCTCAAGGTTCGAAATTCCCAAAGTGGAACTTAGAATAGAAAGTAGAAATACATTTATTACAAATTTCAATAAAATAATCAGTACTCTCAATAGAGATAGGAGACATTTTTTAGGCATTTTTCTAAAGAGCGCAGGAACAATGGGGGAAATAAGAGGACAGCAATTATTTCTAAAAGGTCAATATAAAGAGCAAGTACTGAACAAGTTAATTGAAAATTATACAAAAACTTACGTGTTATGTAGTATTTGTAATAAACCAGATACCCAAATTCAACGGGAGGGTAAAAAACTTTATCTAAAATGTACTGCTTGTGGAGCTAGAATAGAAATCAAAGAAAAATAAAAAGTCAAAAAAACAAAAAAAAACATGAAAGTTTATCTAAAAATTCACATTCGAGATGATTGTGAAACTATAGCGTGCTGTGATGAAGAGCTTCTTAATCAGGTCTTCATTGAGGGTAATTTGAAAATAGAGATATCGAAACGATTTTACGGTGGAGATTTACTTCGGATAGAAGATGCTATAGATGTTTTAAAAAATGCTTCTTTTTTCAATATTGTTGGAGAAAAAATAATTGAGAAAGCGATTGAGTGTAAATTATTACCAAGAGAAGGAATAAAGTCCATAAATGGGGTACCAATGGCTATAAAGATGATGTTTTAATGCCAAATCGATTTTGTGCGATATGTGGAAAAAGTTTAAATGAAGATTCTCCTCATTTTGGAATGTGCCTTAAATGCTATTTAGAAGAAAATCCTTTGTTTGAGTTACCTAAAACTTTCTCTGTTAACGTTTGTATTGATTGTGGTAGTTATGCTAAAAAGGATGTATGGATTGAACCTACCAATAATGACTTGTTTTTAGTTCTTCATGAGATTATTCAAAAGTTTTTATTGAAATCACTACTTAAAAATAAAAAAATAGAGATTTTGTTTTCGACAAACGAAGATTCAATTGTATATTCATCAACAGGTCTAATAAAATCTGTCAAAATACTTGTTATGGGAAAATTGAAGGGATCATCAAATATTTATAGTCAGCAAGAGATAAAAGTAAATTTAAATAATATGTTATGCAGGAATTGTTCTAATTTGAGAGGTGGTACTTATTTTATATCAATTATTCAACTCCGAGTAAAAGATGAGAGCCAATTAGAGTTAGTTGAGGCAATTTTAAATGAGATAAATAATTTTGTTAATAATATTTTTGATAAGGACCAGCGACAATATATTTCTAAAATCGAAGATCAAAAATATGGGGTAGATTTATATCTAAGTACAAACGAATTAATGAATCAAATTATAAAATTTCTAAAAGCAAAATATCATTTTTTGTTAAAAAGATCAAAAAAGTTAGTAGGAAGAGACAATCAGAAGGGTAAAAACCTCTATAGATTAAAAGCAATGATAAAATTTTTACCTGTAGCTACTAATGATATAATTCTAATAGACAATCAAGAATTTATAGTAGAAAACATTACAAAAAACAAAATTATACTAAAAAGTAAAAATAATTCTAAATTTACAAAAGACTATTCTTTCTTTTTTAGTGAGAATATAATAAAAAAAACATAAAGAGGAATACTTATTGGAAAATCACGATGAAGAGATTGATGAGGAAGAAGAAGAATTCTTAGAAAATGAATCAGAAAAACAGTTCGATTCCGGTATTGATGAATTAGAGAAAACAAAAATTGATTTTAAAAGAATTAAAAAAATCGACCAATCAAAGAAGAGAGCTGCTATTGAATCTGTTTTTGATGAACGGACTGTTTTTCATCTAAATAAAATATTAGTGAATGGACCTTTAAAACGAATAGAAGGCAATATATCTGCTGGAAAAGAAGCTCATGTTTATTTGGCGTATGATTTAGAAGGAAATGAAGTTGCTGTTAAAATTTATAAAATTGATAGTAATACTTCAAGATGGATGAAAAAATATATCATTGGAGATCCAAGATTTAAAAAAATTCCGCACAACGTTTCAAAAATTATATTCCTATGGGCAAGCAAAGAATTTAAAAATCTTAAAAGAGCATATAAAGTAGATTTGCCTGTTCCTAAACCTCTATTTATTAAAAATAATATTTTAATAATGGAATATATTGGTTTTGAATCTATACCTGCCCCTATCTTGAAAGATATTAAGAATCCCAAAGAACCAGTAGGGCTATTTAATGAAATTTTAAGATTTATTAAATTATTATATCAAAAAGCAAAATTAGTTCATGGAGATTTAAGTGAATTCAACATTTTATATCATAATCAGAGTCCTGTTGTTATTGACATCTCGCAAGCTGTATCAATCCAACACCCTAAAGCAGAGGTTTATTTGGTAAGAGATATCAAAAATATTTTTCAATATTTTAATAAATTAGGTGTAAAAACACCAGATCCAAAAGATTTTTATTATGATGTAATCAATATGGAGGTTTAAAAATTTTTAATGCTTCTAAAAGATATTACAATTTAAAGTGAAAATATTGAAAATAGGGAAAAATCGAATAGCAGTCTTGATAGGAACAGATGGTCATGTTAAGAAAGACATTGAAAAAAAGCTTGGCGTAAAAATCAATTTAGATAGTAAAACAGGAGATTGTGAAATCTTACCAAAAATAGATGACCCAAACTATAAACCATTAAATGTTTATACCGCTCAAAAAGTAGTAAATGCCATTAATAGAGGTTTTAATCCTATTAAAGCTATGAAAATAATCGAAGATGATTACGATCTCGAAGTTTTTAATCTATTTTTAATATTAGGAAAATCAGAAAAACGTATCAAAAGGATTAAAGGACGAATAATTGGGAGGAATGGAGAAATCCGAAAAGCTCTTGAAAGGTTTACTGAATGTTATGTCTCTGTATATGGGAAAACAGTTTCTGTGATCGCTGCTTATGAAAATCTACAAATTGCTAGAAAAGCAATAAATATGATAATAAAAGGGATACCTCATCATACGGTTTTAAAATTTATAGAGAATAAATATAACGACAAAAAGAAAGAAGAATTTAGACATATGTATAAACCAGAATTCTGATTTCTATTCTGAAAACGTTTCATTATAAATTTTTAAAGCCTGACTTCCTAAATCTTTTCCGTAAATAATCTGTTTTAATTCCTTTATTAAATCATATTGGTTTTTTATCTTTTGAACAGAATATATCTCATGATATTCTTCCTTTTTATAATTTCGAAGATAAACGTCGAAGCTTTTTATATCAAATTGATTACTTTCATACGATTTAAAAATTACAATACAACGAGGATAGACATTCTTCTCTTTTAACGAAATCGACCATCCATCGATATAATATTCTTGCTTAATATTAAATAGATCTTTCCAAATTTGGATTTTTTTTATAATTTCATCAATTTCTTTTTGTGTTTCTGAAGAGAATTTGTATATCATACAGTTAAATTTAAAAAGAAATATAAAAAGGACTAGTCAAATGTAACTTCACCAATATTGAAAATATCGTCCGATAAACTTAGTTTTGAAGATTTTGTTTGAGGAGGAAAGATTGATCTATTCATTGAATACCCACTACCAAAAATTTGAGGAGATTTAATCCCTGTTATTAGTAGCATGACCCTAATAAACCCATCAAATTCATCTGAAACCCGAGCACCCCAAATCACCATAGAATCGTTCACATCCATTTTTTCAGAAATCTTTTTAGCTACAGAATTTGCCTCTGAAAGTGTCATATCATTCCCTCCACATATATGAATCAAAGCTCCTTTCGCTCCTTCAATACTTACATCTAATAAGGGAGTATTTAACGCATCATCAATTGCAGCATCAACTCGACTTTCTTTCTTGTTTGATTCTCCAACACCTACAATCGCAACTCCACCTGTACTTAAAATAGTTCTGACATCAGCGAAATCTAGATTGATTAAGGAAGGTAAAGAGATTGTTTCTGTAATTCCTTTAACCATTGTAGCTAAAACCTCATCAGCAACACTAAATGCTTCAATTATTGGTAAATTTGGAGCTATTTCTAATAATCTATTATTATCAATCACCACTAAAGTATCAACATAGCGTTTTAATAGGTTCAAACCTATTTTAGCTTTGTCAATACGACCTATTTCGGTTTCAAATGGAAGAGTTACTACTCCTACAACTATCGCCCCTTCAAGTTTGGCGATTTCAGCCACAATTGGTGCGCTTCCGGTTCCGGTACCTCCACCCTCACCACAGGTAATGAAAACTAAATTAGATTCTCTTAACACTTTGGTTAAATCTTCCCGTGATTCCTCGGCAGCAGCTCTTCCTACTTCAGGATTTCCTCCCGCCCCTAAACCTTTTGTTAAATTTTTTCCAATTAAAATTTTCAGATGAGATTCGACACTATCTAAATGTTGACAATCTGTATTAACAGCTACGCATGTAGCACCCCTTATTCCAATTTTCATTAATCTATCAACAGTATTATTACCAGCACCACCACACCCAATAATCTTTATATTAGCATAACCAAAACTTTCTATCTTTGGTCTGATTATTTCTCTTTTACGTGCATTATTAATAAATGATTCCATATTTAACCAATTATTCAATTCTTGCTACACAAAAGAATATAATAAAAAAATTAGAATTAATGTATTATTGTGGTATTACATTTTTTGATACTAATCCTTGCTTAATTTAATGAAAAATCTTTATTTAAATCAGGATCAAATATCTTTGTAATTCTATCCCCATTGACAAGGATAATTATTGGTAAGGGATAGGGGAAACGATTTGAAAAAGTTAAGCAATAAGCACCTGTGTTTGTGACTAAAACATTATCATCTTCTCTTAAATCTTGAGTAAAGAAGTAATTTTTTGCTAAAACATCTTGATCAGTAGGGACAATGCCAGCTATCGAGGTTTTATATTTATGAGGTTTATCAATCTGATTAACATTATAAAATCTTAAAGAACATCTAGCAAATTTAGGACAAATATGATTTCCGATATCTATAAAAATCCACCGATCTTCACCCACTTTAACAATTTTTGATATATATAAGCCAGAATCACCCACAAAATATCTTCCAGGTTCAAAACTTATCATTGGACACTTTAAATTAGATTTGTTAAAATAATACCTTATCATTTCTGCAATTTTTTTTAGTTGATTTTGCGCCATAACAGTAGCTTCTGGAAACCCTCCACCTAGATTTACACTCTCAATGAGAATATCATGTTTTGATAATAATTCTAAATTTAATACCAATGATTTTATGTTTTTTTCAAATTGTTTGATGTTATTCATTTGGGTTCCAAAATGAGATAATATGGAAGTTAGCTTAATATTTTTAAATGCTACTATCGATTTTTTCAATAATTTAATTTTATATTCGTCAAATTTAATACCCAATTTACTCTCATATTTCTGGGAGTTTACTCGTATACAGACATTTTGAACGTAATTAAATTTTTGGGCTATGTTATTTACTTTTTTTAAATCATTTATATTATATATTATAATTTCTCTTACTTTGCTTTTAATACTTAATTCTATTAGATCTTCTGGTAAATATGGGGCACCCACTAATATTTTATCTGGGGAAAATCCAAGTTTTAATGCTAATTTAAGTTCAGGTAAACTAACTGTTTTTGCTCCAATACCTTCAGAACAAACAATCTTACAAATTTCAAATAGATAGTTAGCTTTAAATGAATAGAAACATTGAAAATTTTTAAACTCTTCATTGAAAATATTAACAAATAACCTAATATTTTCTCTTAACCTTTTTTCTAATAAAATAAGTAAAGGAGTTTTATATCTCTCGATTATATCATCTATGGGTATTGAATCAATTAGTACTTTTCCATTATTTCTTTTTATATATGGATTTCCTGAAATATTCTTCATATTTTCATCAAGTTTAAGATCATAATAAACTTTGATATATATTATGTGTTTTTTCAGCAATTATATCCCATGTATAATTGTGGGAGACTCTATGCTGACCAGCTAATCCAAGCTTTTTTTTTAGTTTTTTATTTTTTAGCAATTTGATAACTTTTTGGGCAATATCGATAGGATTATCAAATTCAACTAAAAGCCCATCAATGTTTTCCCTTATTACTTCTGGAGTTGCACCTATTCTTGCTCCGATAACAGGTTTTCCAGCAGCCCAGGCTTCTAAAAAAGCAATTCCAAAAGCATCACTTCTACTAGGCATTAAATATAAATCAGCTTCTTTAAAGGCTGCTATTTTCTTTTTATCATAATAACCCGTTAAATTATCTGGAGTAAAATTGATTATTCTAACATACTTTAATTTTTGAATTTTGGATAATTCGTGATTGTAAGCTTTAGTTGAAGGTCCAATAAATACAAAATATAAATTTTTGATTTTTTCAAGAATTAGAGGAATTGAATTTAAAATGGATATAGCTCCTTTTTCGTAATTCTTGTAGCCACAGTAAAGTATTAATCTAAATTTTTTTTCTTTTTCATGAAAAAATGTTTCTTTAAATTTATAGGGATTTAATTGCGTTTTTTGGTTATTTATGAATATTTTATTATCTACACCCATAGGAATAACATTTATCTTTTCCTTTTGAATTTTAAATTTATCTACTAAATTTTTTTTTTCAATATGAGTGCAAGCGATTATTCGATCAAACTTAGTTAATAATTCACTTAATACTGGATCTGAGTACCGTGGATTTGAGAAGTGAAAAAATGGAGTACAAATTGTAGGGACTTCTATCATTTTTCCAACAATTAAGCTAATGATTAAATTAAAATAAGGGAAAAATGTTGTATGAATCAAATCATAATTTTTTTTATTACTAGTCTTTAAGAACTTTATTAGATCTTCTAAATATGGCCCGTTTTTAATAATTTTTTTTACACATTCTTCACTGAGATTTAATGAATTAAAAATCTTAATAGTTTTTAGCTTTCGATAAATCTCGTCTTCTGAAACGTTATAATTTATTGGAAATCTTTGTATTTTCAAGGAATTTACCTTATGGAATAATTTATTATCGGATTTTATTACTTTTCCTATGGGATCCCGCAAAGCTTTAAAATCAATAGCATTCGAAGTAAAAATATCTAAATTATAATTATATCTAGAAGTTAGTATCTCTGCCATTCTTTGGAAATAGAATTCTGCCCCAGAAATCGCAGGAAAATACCGAGTTGGAAGATATAAAATATTATTCAATTTTAATGAATATTTTTTAATTCTTGAATGATATTATATTTAAAGATGGGTTCTTTAAAATGTCAAGCGATTTGTTATTAAAATTGTTTAAAAAGGCTAAACAAAAGAAGACCTTAGATGAAGAATTTATATCCTACTTAGAAGGCATATTTCCTGATAAATCTACAGATGTTATTGAGACTTTAAAGCGAGGGATCACAAAATATGTTTATGAACCGTCAAATCGAATTGTTTGGACGGCTATGGGTACAAATCAAGAACATCTAATATATCCAAAATTATTTTGTTCTTGTCAAGATTTTTACAAAAGCGTAGTCATTCAAAAAAAAAGAAATTATTGTAAGCATGTAATTGCTCAGATAATAAGTGAAGCATTTAATAATTTCAAAGAAATTAGACAGGATGATACCAAATTTAAAGATTTAGTTAAAGAATTAAAGTTAATTATATGATTTCTTAAATTATTCAGCAGTAATTTCCTTACGATCCCATTGCTTCAAGTAGTTATTAAATTCTTCTATACTTATTTCATTTGGTATCTTAATTTGGTTGGTTACCTCTAGTTCTCTTATTTTGAACATTAATTTCTTATTTTTTCGGTAAAATTTTTCTGCTTTAGGATATTCTTCCTTAAAGATTGCTCTTAATTCTTCCAGATCTGCAACTTTTAATTTATCATAATTCTCGATAACAAAATTACATAATGGATCTATGGAAATTTCAAAATTAAAAGCATCTTGTTGCTTGAGTGCTAAAGGATATGCTTGACAAGCTAATGGTTTTACGTCTTGGATTGTACAACCTTTTTGCGTATCATAGAAAGGACATCCTTGCTTTTCATTATCTAATCTTATTCGATATGTTAAAACTAAAATATTTTTATTGATGACATCTGGAAAAACTAAGTCTTCAATTATCTTGAAATCTACAGCCCTTTCTTTCGCTATCTCGATCATTCTATCAGCTTCATCAGGATAAATGGGTATTCTTTTGACATAATCTCCAGGAACCTCATGGCAACACGTACCACATAATTTACACTTATATGTCAGATTTGTCATTGATGCTCTTATTTTAAGTAATAAAAACTTATAGGTATACTACCTAAATCAGTGATCACTTAAAAAATATCTCTCGGATAATACGAAAATATTAGCAAAAATTCTATGAGGATAATATATCCATTTTAAACTGATAAAAATACCCTATTATTAGATATATTTTTGTGAAACGAAGGTTTATTATATGGAAGGTATAAGAATTATTCAACATGGGAACCTTTCTAAGGAACAATTCATAAAGCCATTGTGTATCTTAGGGATGCCAGGAATTGCCGATGTAGGTAAATTTGCTTTGGATTCATTAATAGGGCAACTTAATGCTCAAAATTTAATGGATATAATTTTTGATGATTATCCTGCAGGAGCGATAGTTGATGATAGTATCTTATCTGCTCCTAAAGCAGAAATATTATATTGGAAAGATCCAAATGAATTAAGAGATATAATTTTAATAACTGCTGATGCTCAAAGTTTAACACCTAAGGGGATTTATCGGATCTCTAATTTCCTTACAGAAATAATTAATCAGTACGGGATAAAACTCATTGTTGCACTTGGTGCTTACCCTGTGAGCAGTAGAAAACTTAATTCAAAAATTCCACAAATATTTGTTAGCTCTACAAATCGAGAGATTTTAGAAAATTACTTAATTGTAACTAATTGCCAAAAAATTCAGAAAGGTGTGATAATTGGTGCGAATGGATTAATCCCAACACTAGCAAAAGCACGGTTTAATATTGATGGTTTAGTTTTTCTCGCTGAAACAGATAATATTGCTATGGTTAATGAGGATATTACTGATTTAAGAGCATCAATTACACTTTTAGAAATGCTTAAAAAATCATTTACATTACCAATTAAAAAGAAATACTCACTGGAAAATATTGAAGATATAACTAAAAACCTTCAAATTAAGAAAGATCAGTTAGAAAAAGATCTTGATACTCTCCAACTTGTAGATACAGAAGATAAAAGAAAATCACTTTATATATAATACCTAATAATATATAATCTCTCATTCTTTTTCATTAAATTTCTCAATTTTATTGTTTTTAAGCAAAAAATATTTTAATCATAAAATATTTGAATAAATTATGAAATATGTGTGTGCTAGAAAGAGTTGCGGGAAAGAGGTAAGTAAAAAAGAATTGAGCGCACTTCCAGGTATTAAATGTTCTCACTGTGGATTTCGGATTTTATATAAAAAAAGACCAGATGTAATAAAACGAATTAAAGTTCGTTAAAATTAAACATTTTTAAAATTATTAGTTCTTTATTAAACGTTCAAATTGAATTTCAAATGATTTACTAATTCTTTGTATCTATTTCGGATGGTTGCTTCTGTAACTCCTGCTGCGATTGAAATTTCTTTTTGAGTTCGCCTTTCTCCTTCTTGTATCGCAGCAACATATAATGCCGCACCTGCTAAACCGGTTGGAGCCTTTCCTGCAGTAATTCGATGTACTTTAGCAAGCTCTAGAATCGATGCAGCTCTATTTTGAGTTCTACCAGATAACTTCAAATCAGCGCAAAATCGAGGGATAAAATTTATCGGAGAAGAAACATGAATGTTTAATTTAAGTTCATTTAGTATAAGTCTATAACATCGTGCGATCTTCTTTTTGTCAACTGAAGCAAATTCTATAAAATCATCGAGAGTTTTTGGTATATTATTTAACCTACAAGATAGGTAAATTGACGCAATCAACATAGCTTCAATTGATCTACCTCTGATTAAATTTTTATTAGCCATTTTTCTGTAAATATGAGCCGCAGATTCTTTTATATCTTTAGAAAGATTAAGTTGTGAAGAAAACCGATCTAATTCATTCATAGCGTATGCTAAGTTTCTATCAATAGATTTATTGGTTCGGGTTCTTACATGCCATTTTCTTAAACGATAGACCTCAGCTTTCATTTTTGGGCTTATTGTCTTCCCAAAAGCGTCCTTATTTTTCCAACCTATCATAGTACTTAATCCTTTATCATGTAGAGTTAAAGTTGTAGGTGCTCCAACTCTAACTTTCCTATTTGCCTCTTCAGAAGTGAATGCACGCCATTCAGGGCCGGAATCTATGATTCTTTGGCTTAAAACTAAACCACAATCATTGCATACTACTTCACCGCGTGTATCATCAGAGATTAAATTTTTGTTACCACATTCTGGGCATAAATTTAAATTTTTTTGAGGTATTGGAAGATCTACCACATTCAACCCTTTAAAAATTCTATTCTTTAATTCTCATAATTAATCTTGTACATATAAATATTTGCGTTTTGAGGATTTATCCATTAATAATGATCCTATTTTTAATTTAAGTTTTTTAGAATAAATCGAAACATTTTAATAAGTTTGTTCTTTCTCTCAATATAATGCGACATTATTATAAATCACACGGAAAACATTGTTATCTTCGATCTTTTCAAACAAAATGCCCAAGATGTGGTGCAGATGTACTATATTGGGAATGTCGGCATGGAAGTAAAATTTTTTTTAATTATCCCCCATATGGGAAACTGATTAAACATTTTTGTCGGCATGTTGAGGGTCAACCACGAGTAAAAAAGGAATTTCCTGTCATTGTTAAAACACCTAAAGGACTTTTAGATCAAGGTTCTCCAAGTTGTCCTGCATGTGGAAAATTATTTAAAAACCTAAAAAATCTTAAAGATCATATTAATAATATGAAATATCGAGATGATTTGCATGAGAATTTCGATAAGAACAAACTAAATTTTGAATTAGGATATCAGGAAAAAAGTCAAGAAAATTCTGATAAATATAAATTGTATTCCAAACCAAAATTTGGTAAAATAAATATTAAAAAAAAGAAATAAAATGCTATATTAATGTTATAGATAAATTTTTAAAAAATCAGTTTATAATTATTTTATAATAAAATGTAATTTCGCTAATTTTTACAAGTCTATTATAAAAGCAAAAAAAAAGGAAAAAAAATGCCAGTTGATCCCGCAACCGCAGTATATAATTTAATGCAATCAGATCCTAACATTATAGCAGCAACAGTAATTAAGGGTAAAGAAATTATTTATACCACAGACAATTGGGATATTAGTGGAGATGTTGACAGAGTGATATCAAGTTGGACTGGCCAAAATGCTCAATTTATCATGGTTTCAGGAGTAAAATATTCAATATTGCAGATGGAGACTGAACGTATGGTTGCTATATCTTTAAAAGGCGAAGGAAGTATTTGTGCCGCAAAAGATGATGAACATAAACTTATTTGCTATCTTCAGCCAGATGGAGATGCTCGTGGAGCAATAATGGATGTACAAAGAACCGTAGGATCTATGAGCTCACAAGGACCATATATAGAATCAGGTGTTCAGTTGGGTCAAAAAGCATCCCAAATGGGAGGAGCTTCGACTGCTGGTGGAGAACCCGCTGTTGGTGGGGCTCCTAGTATAGACCCACAACTACAAAGTGAGATTAATGCCTTCTTAGATTGGATAAAGGATAGTGAGGGTTTAGCTGGATATGTAAGCTATTATCTTCAACAAAATAATGCTCAAATCATTTCTGATTTATCAAAAATATATAATGAATTAAGACAAATATTTGGCGTTTAAACTTTATTTTAATAGAAACCTTGAAGGATTTATAAAAAATTAATAGAATTTTTGTCAAAATTTTTTTATTATTTCAGATATGATATAATTAGTTAAATCTGAAATACATTCTAATAGTGACAATTTTGGAAACTGATAAAAATTCCGATAAGAAGGGAAAAAAACATAAACAGAATGATTCTAAAAAACTTGGTGGGATAAAAATGAAAAAGATTGATGGAAAAACCACTAAATCAAAAGCAAAAAATATGCTCGAGCAACCAGACTATTCAACAAAAGAACATAAAGATCTTGATATACCTTCTGTTCCTGAACCTCCAAAGAAAAAAGATAAAATATCGATAGATTCTCCAGACCTAGCCCCAGATGTTCTAAAAAGGTATAAAAAAATAGAATCTCCAGATGTGCAAGTAGTTTTAGTAAATTGTAATAGATGTAAAGCAGTTATTCTTATTCCCGTTCCAAAAAAAATGGTTAATAATTCGGAATTACCTGTTGTTCCTGTAAGTTATGTTCATAAAAATCTTGAAAATAAAGATCTCCATTGTATAACAATTCATTTAGATCATGATTTTGATATTAGAAGACAAAGAATTTCTGATGTAGTAATTTCTTCAGAATGATTTTTTTTACTTCAGATATTGATCACCTCATTTAAAACGGAATTAGAAAAATATTTGATAGATTAATGAAATTATTAGCAGAACAAAACATAGAATTTGATGATAACACGATTTATTTAAACCTTTTCAAATTATATAAGAGTTTTTTGTTGCTTATCTCTGATCAGGAGGATTTAGGAATAGGAAACGTTACTTTAGGAAGCCCTCCTGTAATTAAGGGCATTAAATCACCCACCGCATCTTATAATTTATTTGGTATGAATAGTAAATTATTAAGTACAATAATCGCCGAAAAAGCTTCTAAAGTATTAGAGGCTCCTGTCTTACTCCTTTTATTTTTAAAAAACAAGCAGAAGGAGGAAGACATTATTAAACCTTTAGTTAATTTTATAAATGAAGTTTTAGATGAAGTAAGGAAAAAAAGTACCTAATTTATTTGGTAATATTTAGAAAAACAAAATTATATTTTGTTTTGATAATTGAGCAATTAGCAATTTATAAAATTATTTTTATTGATTGGAATATTATTCTAATTTAAAATAATTCAAGCAGGGATAACCAAGTTGGCCAACGGTGCTGGACTCTTTTGGGAAAAATCTTTTCTCACTAGCTGGATTCAAGATCTAATAAATTTAATTACCGTTGACTTAAGTATTTTAGATGAGATATCCAGTGAGATAGCTCTTCGTGGGTTCGAATAGGAAATCACATTTCGTGGATTCGAATGAAAATCCCACTCCCTGCATTTACAACTTTTTTAAGATTTATTATATTTTTTTTGTGCTTCTTTAACGTTATTCAGCAGTTTATTAGCGACATTTATAAATTCATTTTTATAAGAAATACCAAAGTGCTTTTCTTTTATTTTGAAATATAAAAGGAAATTATCAAAAATTTTAATGGCATCAAAACCTTCAATCTTTACATTGAAATCATAATATCCTTCCAAAATTTTGATTTTGTCTATTTCATTTCTTGATTTTTTCAATTATTTTTCATTTTTTTATATAATTCATAATAAGATCCATGGCTTTTTCTAAATCACAGACGTCATATATATCAAGAGTATAAGTGACTTCTTGGTTTGTTTGAATATAAAGAGTTTCAAGGTTGAAAAAATTCTTTTCAATTTTTATGTCTACAATTTCTTTAAAAGCTATAAATTTCCTATTTAAACTATATGGGATAAATTTCAATATCAATACATCGATTCCCGTTTCATAGATTGTGAGAAACGTAAGATACTCACGAATAATCAAAAGTGTAAATATATATCCTAATGTCCCGAAAATTATGAATCCTAATATAAAGAATAAGCTAGCAATAATAGTATCAGGAAATTCAAAATAAATAAAAACATTTATTGTCAGATAGATTATAGTAATAAAACATGAGATAAAGATGAAATCAATAATTGAGAGGATTACAACTCTTTTTCTTTTCCTAAGTGTTTTACTTTTAAAGATAAGTTTACCTTTATTAATATTATTTTTAGATTCATTATCAACTTGCATTTAATCACCTATTGTATTATGAATGTTTAATGAACTAATAATTTTTGATAAAAAATCGGAGGGATTTTTGAATTAATCAATTTAATTTTTAGTTAGGAAAGTATTTTAGTTTCATAAAGAAAATATGAAATTTGAGTAGAAAGTTTTAGATATAATCTTTTTTAACTAACCTAATAAGGGCAATATGAACATAAATAACATCATAGCAACCATCATTACTATTAAAAAAACACATTGAAATCGTCCCTTTTTCTTTTGTTTTCTTTCACGTTCTACCATATTATCTCTACAACTCTGACTACAAAAT